>JAIRTU010000254.1 GCA_031254735.1 Bacteroidales bacterium
TCATCAAAATAAAGGTAAGAAATGATATTATCTTCGCTCAACCGTTGATGAACAGGCTCGTGCCAAGTTAATGTATATGTTCGATCAATACTCTGAGCATGGAATTGCAACACCGTCAACACCAAACTCATTCCCATGATTATCTTTTTAAAATTCATAATTACAGGTGTAATAATCTTGTATTTTTTCTATATAACGTCATACCTGTTACTTTATTTCATCTTGCCAACGGTTAATGAGGTTTTGGCGTTTCATCAATGTGTAACTTACCACAGCTGCCTTATCTGCTCGAAGAAATTTCCGATCAACTCCCACTGAAAGGGAATGGTAAACAAAAAGCCGTAAACGCCTCCCCAAAAGTGGGCGTCGTGTCCGACGTTGTCGATATTCTGCTTCGACATGTAAGAAGAATAGATCAAATACAGTATCCCAAAAAGCACCGCAGGAATCCCCACAGGGATAAAAAGAAAATACACTCGGTGAGTGGGAAACAGAAATATATAGGCAAACAACACCGCCGATACCGCACCCGACGCCCCCACAGCACGATAATTGTAATCGTCTTTCCGTTTTTTGAGGTCGTACAAAGTGGAAATAACTATCGCCGAAAGATACAAAACGAGATACAAAAGATGACCTTTCTCTTCAAATAAATAAACATACGCCTCCTCTACCTGCCGCCCAAACATCCAAAGGACAAACATGTTGACAAACAAATGTCCCAAATTTGTATGCAAAAAACCGTAAGTTATCATTCGATGCCACTCTTTGCGGTAAACAATCGAGGGAGAATGAAACAGCATACGTTCAAAAAGATCGGTTCTCTTCCATGTGACAACAGAAACCAAAACCGTTATCAAGATGAGGAAAAGATTGATGTTTATGGAAGATATGTGCATGGTATCAGTTCAAAAACAACGCAGGTACGAATAAATAACACCACCGCACACAGTATCAAAACCAAACCTGCAATTTTATTAATGATAAATAATACTTTGGGCGAAAGAAAATTGTTCAGTCGATTGGCAAAGAAAGATTTAAGCAAATCGGCAGAGAAGATAATTACGGCAATGCCAATAATCAAAGCAATGGCTTCCGATGTTTTTTTTCCTGTTGTCCCCGAAGAAATAATGGTGATCCACATCACCCACAAAAGCGGATTCATAAAATTGAGGACGAAGCCTTTCCCTATCTCGGAAAAGACTCCCGTCCAATTAATTTTCAATTTGATCTCTTTGCTCGCTTTCGGCGGATTTATTTCTTTTTTACGAAGAATATAGATGCCGTAAAACAATATAAATGTAGTTCCGATAAAGCCTATGATTATCTGAAATTCCCGATCTTGAATAAATTGAGTTAATCCGAAATAACACAACGACATCAACAAAATATCGCTTAGCGAAATGCCGATAGCCAACTGCATGCCCGAATAAAATCCTTTGTTTACACTTGTCTGCAAAATGGCAAACATGGTTGTAAACGAAACCAAAACAATGGGCAATCCCAACAATAATCCTTCAAAAAACGATCGCAACATTTATATTTTTTTCAAATAACGAACTATCCGCAATAATAGTATTTATACACCAATTCCAACATTTTGTCGGGATTTTTTTCCAACTCTTTCCGAATATCCTTATCCTCAAATTTTTTCAACTCTTTTATAATACCGTTGATGATAGAGGGCGGAAAAACATCATGACGTTCATATATTTCGCGTTGTTTTTCCAACATCTCTGCCGACTCCCAACAGGAAGCGGGCAGGCTGTTCAACGAGGCAACCCTGTCTTTGTGTTCTTCGTGGAAAATATTCACATTTACGTAGGTTTTCGTTGCCGTTTCCAACGCATTGTTCATCTCAAATCCGCTGCGAGCCGCCACCGTCAAGCCTGCCAAGAGCAAATATACATCTGCCGAGCCGTCGGGACAGCGAAATTCTACGGTTTGTTTTTGCGAACCGTCTTTTTTCTGCGGTTTCTCTATCGGGTTTTCGTTGGCGACCATGTCGACGTCGGCAGTCCAGCCCAGCGGCACACGCACCAAAACGGAACGGTTTCTGTCGCCCCAACAAACCGTTGTCGGTGCTTCCTGATGCGGCACCAAGCGAAAATAAGATGTAGGATTGGTGTTTCCGAATGCCGTCAACGAGGGGGCGCACTGCATATATCCTGCAATGGCTGTTTTGGCGGTATCGTTCAGTTTTCCGTCGGTAACCATGCAGTTTTTGCCTTCTTTTACAATGCGGGTATGAATGTGCATTCCGCTTCCTGCTTTTCCTGTTGTGATTTTGGGCGAAAACGTTACGTCCAATCCGTATTCGTATGCCAGCTTGCGGATAATCCATTTAGCGATAATCAATTGATTTGCGGCGTCTTCTACGTCTGTAACCAAAAATTCTATTTCGTTTTGTTCGTATATTTTATCTTCCAACGTAAAATTGCCCACTTCCGAATGTCCGTATTTAACCAATCCGCCGGCTTTGGCAATCAGATACATACATTGCATGCGAAAATCTTCAAACTTTGCAAAAGGAGACGATTCGTGATACCCTTTTTGGTCGGTGGCGGGAAATAAATCATCGCCATTGCCGATAACATAATATTCCAACTCGCCCATCGCCTGAAATTTCATGCCTGTAACATCGGTGAACGATTTGGCGGCTTTTCGCAAAATATATTCGGGAGAAATTTCCAGCGGTTTTCCGTCTTTTGTATAATACGAACACAGCAAACAAAGCGTTGGAAGCTCTGCAAACGGATCGATAAAAGCACTTCGGAAGCGAGGAATAACATATAAATCGCTTGAACCCGCTTCCACAAACGAAAACAGACTTGAACCGTCCACACGTTCGCCGTGCGATAATATTTGATCGAGATAATCATAGTCGGTTATCACAAAGTTGAGCGATTTCAAACGTCCGTCGCCGGCAACGTAGCGGAAATTGAGCATTTTAATGTCATTGTCTTCTATAAATGCGATAATGTCTTCTTTTGTAAAATATTTCGGCTCTTTGTTTAGCTGCTGAACCAACGGATTCAAATTGGTTGTAAATGTATTGTTGTCCATATCTTATTTTTTATTTTTATTAGCAATTTCGGAAATTAAGTTTGCAAACTTACAAAAAAAAATCAAATGAATGAAACCGCAAGCGATAAATGTATCAAAAAATGTTGCTGTTTGTTCTGCTTTTTTTATCACGACAGGAAAAAAAACTCCTCGAATCTTTTTCAAATCGCTATTATCTTCCTGTGTGTCATGCCATTTTCTACCAGTCATCGTCCAACTCTATTTCGGATTGTTTTTTTCGAGAATCATTCATCTGTTTATTTTCTTCTTTTTCGGAAGGCGTTTGCATATTGTTTTGTTTGCGATTGTCTTGAATTTGTTGTTTTTGTTCGGAGAATTGTTGTTTCAATCCTTTTTTGGCAGATTGTCCGTCCCATTTAAATTTCGGATTGTCCATATTGCCCATTGCCAGAAGATAAAGATAAGTGCCTGTGTTATCATCTATTACTTCGCCAAAATCTTCTTTGTTTTTTCTGTTTTTTACTTTCTTTGCCAAAATTTCTTTCAACATCAGTTTTATATGATAATCTATATTGCCCGAAAACGTATGATTTCCCTGCACGCTAAGGTTCAACGCATTGGTTTTGATTGCCATTTCGGGAATGCTTATCTCGGAATTGTTGATAGCGATGTTGTTTTCTATGGTTTCAAATCGCAAATTTTGCAGTTCGCTCAACTCCACAAAGCGAGAAAGCGACTCCAACGGCTTGAAATTGCTCAACTGACCGTTTTTTATGTTGATATTTATTAATGTAGAAACGCTGTTTGGGTTGATTTTCATGTTGCTGCCAAGCACTGCGGTAAAATGAACGCTGCTGTTGGCGACGCCTTGCAAGTTTTTGTCGGTCAGCGCATCCTGCCCGAAATTGCCGAAGGCGAAAAACAGTTTTTGAATATTAATATTGTTCAGGTCGGCGTTGCAATTGAGAAGAAATTCCTTTTGAGAAATCTGTTTTATGCTGCCTTTTCCCTGCATTTTTCCGTCGCAAGTGTTTAGATTAAGGTTTTCCAGCAGCAACACATTGTTTTTCAAAACGGCTTTTCCCGATGTGTTTTTTGCATTAAAATTATGCAGAGAAATATTGTCGGCTTTAAACGAAAAATCGAAGTCGATATATTGAGGAAGAAACAATTCCAACTCTCCTTTGTCGGGTTTGGAAACCGTTGGCACGTTGGCAGAAAACAATTTGTTCAAATCAAAATCAAAAATATGCAGGTCGGCGGTGATATTCAACCGATTGCCCGACTCCAAAATATACGGATACATGTTTTCGATTTTTCCTGTCAGCAGAAAATCGTTTCCTTTCAATTTCCCTTTCAACTTATGGGCGGTGATCAACTGGTTGTCGAACTGCAAATTTCCCGACAGGTTTTCCAGCGTATTTTCTTCTTCGCGAATTTGAAACATCACATTGGTAAAGACAATATCGCCCTGTATGGAAGCATTTTTGAAGTCCTGCACGCTCAATGTTTCCGTTTGAGTAAATTTGTTGTGAAAAGTAATATTGAGCGAGGCGCTGCCTGAGAGCTTGTGGAAATAGTCGGTCGGCAAAAAACGGTGTAAATCTTCCAAATTCAATCGTCCGTCGACAGCAAGATTGACTTCGGGTTGTTGCAGGTTTTCAACGGCTGCCTCGCCGTGAAGACGTCCGTTGTTCAGTTTGCCCGAAAATTCGTTTATGTTGATTTTGAAACTCTGTGCAAAATTGGCGGTCGCCAAAGAAAAATCGCCTTGCAATTTGATTTTCGACAGTTTGATTTCATTTTCTATGTTTTGCACCACTCCGTTTTTGCAAGAGATACTGCCCGAAATGTTCAGATTGGGTTTTTTGCCCAAGATACCGTCTATTTTCAAAGAAGAAGAAAGCACGCCCTCCGGCTTCAACACATGCGTTTGTTTGCGGACAGCTTCGGGCAATTTTTCAATAATTTTCTCGATGTCGGCATGCTTTATCGACAAATCGGCAAGCAGTCTGTAAGCGGTTTTTTCTTTCGACAGACTTGCCTGAGCAACAAAATCCAATATTCCCAAATTGAAATTTCCACTCTCTATGCGGTATTGTTCGGCGGAAGTGTTGATGTGGAGTTTGGTGTAAAAATGAAACGATTGCTCGCTGAGATAGAGCGTTTTGTCTACCGAAACCGTGTTTAGCATTGCCTCTGCCGACAATTGAGCCGTAAACGCTTCCGAATGAAAATTCCCTTTGGCAGAAAGATGATGAAACAAAACGGCAGCCTGTATTTTTTCCTTTTCGTTTTCGTACGAGACGTCCACATTTTTCAGCTGTATGGAATGCAGGTTTATCGACACATTTTCCATTTTGGAAGAGTCGTTCACATTGAAAATATCCCAATTGTTATTGCCTTTTTCGTCGGTGATAAGTTGCAGTTGGGCGTGATCAATATCAATACGCCGAATGGTGTAATTGCCTCGAAGCAAATCCAATACATTGAATTGCAAAAAAACATGTTCTGCTTTCAACAGGGTGCTTCCGCCGTGTTTGCCCGACACGTCCATATCGCCGACCTGCAAAGACGCCATGGGGAATTTCCGTATCATACTGAACGAAACCGTTTTGTGCGTTATCTCGGCATTGGCGTATCTGTATATCTGATTGAGAACAACATCGGCGATCTTATCCTGAAAAACGGTTGCGGTAACTACAAGAGCCACCAACACAAAAGAGACTGTCCCCACCAAAACGGCAACCGTTCTTTTGAAGAATCGCCGCCGTTTTCCACTTTCTTTATGCTTGTCCGATATATTTTCTTCCATGACCATGTTTCTTTTTGCAAAAGTACATTTCTTTTTTTTATGAGATACAAAAAATCATGAATAATGCAAAAAAATAAGCCACAAAGAATGCAGACTTTCCTCAATTGTCCAACCCGGGATTTTTGGGATAATCCATTTTATCCGAAAGTACTAATGGCATTGTTCTCTTATCAAAATCAGGCATATACGTGTATACCGGCGAAATCGGATAAGGAAGCATTTCTTGTGCAGTACATGGGGCAATATATTTTGAAATGATAATAAACTTTGTTTTTCATATTATTTCACTCCCTCAAATTCACCGAAAAATTCGATTTACATTTTATAAAACAACAAAACACTTTCACAAAGGGAACATGAATTTTTCGGAGACACAAGATTTTTTTTTGTTTTTCGTTATTGCTATTAATTTTTGTTATACCTTTGCGGGCAAATTAATCATAATCGGTGAATTGTAAATCATGGAACAGCAAGAAGTTACATCTAAGCAAT
>JAIRTU010000038.1 GCA_031254735.1 Bacteroidales bacterium
GACCCCATCACCATTCATTCCATTATCAAAGAAGATACGCTGACAGGAATAGATGTGGTGTCTAATCGGGGAAGCAACCCCATAGAAGTCCGCAACAGAATAGCCGAATACGAAATTAAGGAAAATACTTTTGAAGAAAAACGAAAAGTGTTTTACTCCATTTTAGACACACTCCACGCCCTGAAAAACGTTACGCATCAAAGCGTTTACAATATGATAGATTCGTTGAACTATTTAGCCGCCCATTATCTGAAAAATATATTAACCGACAAAAAAAGCATTTCCTATCCTTTGAAACACAGAATATTAAAACGAGTGTCTTCCTACGATAAAGCTATCAGCGTGTATTATTGGGAAGAAAATACAGGCGTAAAACTTGCGACCAATATTTGTGTGTTTCAATATCTTGGCGAAGACAAAAAGGCATATTCGGTGTTTAATGTGGACAACGACAGCGAAGAAGACTTCAATTTTTCAAGAAGCAGCATTATGGCGTTTTATAAATTGTCGTCCGAGAGCGGGCAACCGCTTTATCTGGCGAATTTTATGGGGAATTACGGCAGAAGAAATTATTTCAAAGGCTCTACCGTACTTGAAATCAGAAATAACGAGCTGTCTTTCGATTACGACGGCTTCGGCGGTGATACCAAGTATTTTTTTCTCAACTACACCGACGGCGAAAACCTGTCCACAACGTTTTCTTTCCGAAATCAAGAGTTGAAATATACTTTTAAATCGCTGAATGTGATGGTGGACACTCGTTTTATCTTCAACGGACAAATTTTTGAAAGACATTTAGATTGATGAAAGATTACAGAAAATTATTTTCCCTGTGTTTCCCTTATAAATTTCGGCTGATTGCCGTTTTGTTTTTCAACATCTTTTCAAGCATCTTCGCCATTTTTTCCATTACGCTGTTAGCCCCTTTTCTTTCGTTGATATTCAACAAAATACCTTTGCTTGCAGAAAAACCGATATTGACTTTCAGTTCGGAAAGCATTATTTTGAATTTGCAATATATTCTTAGTCAAATTATTCAATATCAAGGCGTGTCCAAAGCATTGGTATCTTTGATTTTGACTGTTTTTATCCTGTTTTTCTTCAATAAATTTTTCAATTATGCGGGCTTGTGGATAATGGCTTCCGTTCGCACCAACATTGTAAAAAACTATCGAAACAAGGGATACAACAAACTGCTTGCCCTGCCTTTATCGTATTATTCAACCAACAAAAAAGGAGATATTCTCTCGCGAATGATCAACGACGTGCAAGATGTGGACAGCTCGATTTTAGAATCGCTGCAACAACTGCTTAGAGACCCTCTAATGATACTTTTTCACCTGTTTGCCCTTTCGTTTATCAATTACAAACTGACCATTTTTGTATTGGTGCTGCTCCCTGTTGCAGGGTGGATCATCAGTTGCATTCAGCGAAAACTGCGGAAAGTGTCTGTTAAACAGAAAGAAAAACAGGGCGAGATGATCTCCTCGCTGGAAGAAAGCATTTACGGACTGCGTATGATTAAGGCGTTTGACGCAATCAACAGAAGCCTTCGGCGATTTAAAAAGATCAACAAAGAATACACACGTTTATATATCAAGATGTTTCGGCGGAGAGATTTGTCGTCGCCGGTGGGTGAATTTTTGGGAACGATCGCGGTGGTGGGCATTCTCATTTACGGCAGTTCCATGGTGCTGAGTTCAACGTCTCCTTTTTCTGCCGAACTGTTTATCACCTATCTCACCCTGTTTATCCAGATTATCAACCCCGCAAAGGCAATGGCAGAATCGACGGCAAACCTCAAAAAAGGCTTTGCCGCCATGTCTCGGATAGATGAATTGCTGCAAACCGACGAAAAAATTATCGAAAAGCCCAATGCCTTGTCCAACTGTTCGTTTTCCGAAAAAATATCTTTCGAGCATGTATGTTTTTCGTACGAAAACACCCCGATTTTACAAGATTTGAGTTTCGATATAGAAAAAGGAAAAATGTTGGCTGTCTGCGGATTGTCGGGTGCAGGAAAATCGACCATTGTCAACTTGTTGATGCGGTTTTACGACGTCTCGCAAGGAAAAATCACCATTGACGGCATAGACGTCAGAGATTTGAAAATAAACACTCTGCGTAATCTTTTCGGAATGGTAACCCAAGAGAGCATCCTTTTCAACGATACGGTATACAACAACATCGTTTTGGGAATGCAAAACGTTAAAAAAGAAGACGTGACAGAAGCCGCCAAAATAGCCGACGCCTACGAGTTTATCTCCAAGCTGGAAAATGGTTTCGACACCAACATCGGCGACCGCGGCACCCGCCTGTCGGGAGGGCAAAAACAGCGTATCGGCATTGCAAGGGCTATCTTACGCGATTTTTCTGTCTTTATCTTAGACGAAGCCACCTCCGCCCTCGACACCGAAACGGAACGTTCCGTACAAATGGCACTGGAAAACGTTTTCAAAAACAAAACATCTATCGTGATTGCTCATCGCCTCTCTACCATTGTCCACGCCGATAAAATTATTGTTCTGGATAAAGGAAACATTGTCGAACAAGGCACACATCAACAGTTATCTTCCCAAAACGGCATTTACGCCAAAATGATAGAAATGCAATCCATAGGAAAGTAATATCCGGCAACCGGTTAATGAGGCTTTTTCGTTTCGTCATAGCATTATTATTCACTGCCATTTGGATAATCCTTGCAAGGCGGATCGGCGTGGCAATCCGAAAAGCAAACGGTTTAATATTCAGCCGCCGGCTGTTATTTTTTAAAAATATTTTCTGTTTGACGTAACAAACAATAACCGTTTTACGTTACATAGATAAAGACTTAGTATTAACCTCTAAAAATCAGATACTATGGAACGCAAGAAATCAAGAAAAGCAGATTTGGAATGGCGTAAATCCACCTTTTTCCAATTAGGTATCGTAATCTCTCTCGCATTGGTGTTGATGGCTTTTGAGTATGTCAAGAGTGATAAAAGTTTCAGTTTTATTGGAGATTCAACAATAGAAATACCCGATGAAATTGTTATTGTTCCGACTACGCAAAACCCTGAACTTCCCAAGCCGAAACCCGCTATGCTCAACACAAATTTCACCACTACAAACAACGATAATCCGACCTTTGTTGATATTATCATTGATGCAGACCCTGAAACAGAAATGCCGGACGACTATGTTCCTGTTACCGATGAACCGGAAATTGCCCCCGCTGTGGACGATCCTTTTGTTCCGGTAGAAATAATGCCCGAATTTCCCGGCGGAGAACAGGAATTGATGATGTTTTTAAAAGAAAATATTGTTTATCCTAAAACGGCAAGAGAATTGAATATCTCAGGAAAAGTGGTTGTAGGTTTTGTTGTGGAAGCCGACGGAAGTTTGAGCAATATTCAAGTTGCCCGCAGTGTTTTTTCGGAATTGGACGAAGAAGCAATGCGTGTTGTAAAGAAAATGCCCAAATGGAATCCCGGCAAACAAAGACAAAAAGCGGTAAGGGTACAATTTTATTTACCTGTCAACTTTGTTTTGAAATAACGAAAGAGAACCCCTTTCGAGTGCAAACGCTGCCTGCGTCGGGCAATAAACGCAGACAGCGTTTTTTTTGCCTTGTTCCGATATGCCTTTTCAAGGCGAAAAAAGGTTGCGGTATTTGTTAAACCCAAAACTTCGCCGTCGGGCTGAATGGAATCGGACTTTCTCCTCATCGACAACGGCAAAAACACACTCCCGAAACGGCAACGCACAATCTCATTAATCCCAAAAATCCCCAAAATCATAGTTCAGACAAAAAGGAATTGTGCTTTGTCGTTTCGGGAGTGTGGAACTAACCACTAACCACTAACAACTTACCACTAATCACTATTCACGGCTTTCTTTATGATAATGCCTTCCGAAGTATGTATCCGAAAAAAATATACGCCGAAAGAAAGAGAGGGTACGTTTATCTCTAAATGGTCGAGATTATTGCAGGAGAAAGAATACAATGTTCGCCCCCAAACATCAATAATGTCCAGTCCGCTTATCGTGGAGGGATAGTATGCTTTCAGCGTTACCGTCGATTGCAGCGGGTTGGGATAGATTTGCACCACCTCTTTTTTATGAACGTTGGTTGCGTCCAGCAGTCGGTAGGCGAGCCAATAGTCGGGAATGCCATAGCCCGTCAGCGTGTCGGGGTTTTGTACGTGGTTGCAGCTTTCCAAGACGACTTTTATGATTTCATGGCTTGTCTTCTGCGGAAAAGCCTGTCGAAGGCAGGCTGCCAGACCTGTATTGATGGGAGAAGATAAAGAAGTGCCGTTGCCTTTTCCGATAGTGCCGTTCGCTTTTACAACGTATGTATCCCAACCAATCGATGCGATATTGGGTTTTATGCTGCCCAACGAAGCACTCCCCCGCGAGCTGAACGCTGCCGCCTCGCCCTCGATACGGACAGCGGCTACCGACAACACATTGCAGGCGTCGGCGGGAATGCTGATGTATTTCCACGACTTATCGCCCTCGTTGCCCGCCGAATTGGAAACAACGATCCCCTTTTCAACGGCTAACGTTACGGCGATCGAAGCCACGCTGTGAAGTCCGTCTAAATGAGAAAAACTGTGATTTGCCTCCACCGAACGAAAACTTGTATAACCCAACGAAATATTTACAACATCTGCCCCCAGACTGTCGGCACACTCCAATCCTGCCACCAAAAAATATTCTTCCAGAATTTCTTCGTAGTTGTTGGCTTCGGTTTTCATGATTACATACTGTGCTTCGGGTGCTGTTCCGACCGCCGTATAAGGTATTTTTCCTGCCATTAACGACATCACCGACATTCCATGTTGATTGACGGAAAACATATCGTGGCTTTCTTTCACAAAATCGTAGTTGCCAAGCAAGCGGTTTTCTCGGTGAAGACTTTCAAACATCGGCGAATATAACCCACCGTAACCGGCATCCAGCACGGCTATCAAAACACCCTTGCCTTTGTATCCTGCGTGATGTAAAAGATGTCCGTTGTGCCGTTTGATTTGCGGAAACATCACCCCGTAATACGCCGTATCCACCGAAAAAGCAGTCTGCGAGCCAACGTCTTGTATCCTGTCGGGGACAATTTCTTTGAAATGTTTTCCTTCCATAAAATTTTGATGATCCACCGTATGCAGTTCCGTTGCCGATTTGACAAATGGAAGCCTCCGAATGCTGTCCAAGCACGAAGCCTGACAGGATACAACGATATAGTTCAGCCATTTCGATCGAGTGATCAGCACAATGGCGGTATCCTGTCGCAAAACGCTTGCGATATACGAGGCGTCGATCGGATAATCTTCTTCTGTGACAGAGATGTTGTGCCGTTGGCGGTTTTCCAATGCCCGCGGAGAAAGAAAATCGGCGGGCGTGTGCTGCCGATAATGCGGTTTGTCTTTAAAAACAACCACATAAGTCCCCGCCGATTGCGAAAAAACCGTACAGGGAAAGAAGAGTAGACAGGTTGTGATTATTCTTCTTAACAAAAAATGAATTGTATTCGGTTTTGGCAAAAGGCAAAACATCGTAAACGATACTTTATTTCTGTTTTAAGGAAGACGAATATCCAGCAGTTCCACTTCAAATACCAGAGGCGTGTTTGGTGGAATGTTGCCGGCGCCTCGTTCTCCGTAGGCAAGAGACGAGGGAAGAACAAGGATTGCTTTTCCGCCTTTTTTCATCATGGCAACGCCAATCTCCCAACCCTGAATAACCATGCCTCGTCCCAACTGAAAATCGAAAGCACCTCTTCCGACAGAGGTATCGAAAATATCTCCGTTCAAAAATGTGCCGGTATAGTTCATCACGCAGATTTGCCCTTCCTGCGGAGATTTTCCTCTTCCCTGTTTTGTCTCGATGTAATACATGCCGTTTTCCAAAGGCGAAGCCTCTAACCGGTTCGTTTGCAGATATTGAGCAATCGCTTCGGTTTCCTGTTTCCATTTTTCGCGGGCGATAGCCGACTGATATTCTTTAAAGGTGATCACACTGTCGATTTTAATGGTAAACCACAGCATTACCTTTTCGTTTTTTGCAAAATCGGGAACTTGTCCGTAGTTGTAACTGCGATAATATTTTTCTGCATTGATGATAAACGTTGCCGAATCGCCCTCGTGCATCATCGAAAGCGCATCAAAAATATCGCCCTTGAATTTGGGATTTTGCATGGCGGTAAGAACATGTCGAGGAGATTGTATCACCGAATCGTTCTCTGTTTGAATGCTCATCACCATAGAGACAATTTCATCATTTTCGGGAGCATGTTTGGTGGGATTTTCTGCGTGAAACCGATAATACAACCCTGTACTCGATTTTTCAAAGTCTTTGAAACGATCGTTTTCACAACCGAAAAACATAATTGCAATTACGCACGCTATTGTTGATAAGAATGATTGCTTTTTCATTTTATTTTTAATTTATTTTTATTAATTCTATTTCGCAAATAAGCAAGGCAACAGGCGGTATTTTATCGCCGTCGCCCGAAATGCCAAACCCCAGATAAGAAGGGATAATAGCCACGGCTTTGTCGCCGACGCTCATCAATTTTATCAATTCGTGCAGTCCTGTGGCATCTTCCGAGCGGTCTACCCGAAATTCTTTTGTGCCGTCGGTTTCCGAATTGTAAATAATGCTGCCGTCGGGCAGGAAAATTTTTCCTTTTATCTTCACAACGTCTTTCGATTGTGCTTTCTTTCCTTTCCCTTTTCCCGAAGGGATAATCTGATAGCACAAACCCGATGGACTTTGTGTTAAACTCCAACGGTATCGGTTGGCAATAAGTTGAATGTCGGCATTGTCGCGGCGAACAATTTCTCGATTGACCGCAATTTTTTCTTCCTCAATATTTTTCTGCACAGGCGGCGACAACCTTTTCTGTTGACCGTCTTTGCAACAAAAACAAATCACACCCAACAAAAATACCATACAAAACATGCTTGTTCTTTTTAAAACCATGGCGTTGTCAGCGTTTTTTTATATTGATTTAATAATGATTTAAAATATCGAATGGTTTCTTCCATTGTTGTGTACGAATTTCCGCCCGAAGCATTTTTATGACCGCCGCCGTTAAAATGATCGCGGGCAAAATCGTTGACGTTAAAATCGCCTTTGGAACGGAAAGAAATACGTATCCTGTCGTCCCGCTCGGAAAACAAAGCCGTGAAACGAACATGTTTCATCGACAGTCCGTAATTGACAATTCCCTCTATATCGCCCTGTTTATAATCAAATTTATCCAAATCTTCTTTCGACAAATAAATAAACGAAGTGGCAAATTCTTTCATCACAACCAGCCTCTCGCTTAGCGAATAGCCCAACAGACGCATTCTGCTTTCCGAATAATTGTCGTACACTCTGCGGTGAATATCTTCGCCGTCAATTCCGTAATTGAACAGTTGAGACAAAATTTGATAGGTCGAAACATTGTTGCAGGAATAACTCAACGAGCCGGTATCGGTAATCATGCCCACGTACAGGCATTCTGCAATTTTTCTGTTCATATATTCTTTTTCGTCCATGATACGGACAATAAAATCGTACATCAACTCGCAGGTGGAAGATGTTTGTCCTGTGAGCGAATACACAAAATCAAACGCCTCAACATCAGGGTCTATATGGTGATCTATCAACACTTTGGTTGCTTTCGACTGTTCCAACAGCGGTTGCAGCAGTCCGCCCGCACGCCCGAATGAATTAAAATCCAGACAGAAAACCATATCTGCCGCCTGTATGCTTTTTTCGCACAGCGAAAGATTTTCTGTTGCTTTGATCATCGTGTCGATACCGGGCATCCATTCCAGAAAATCGGGATAAGTATTTGGCGACAGCACACAAACCGTATGTTTTTTCTGCTGCAAAAACATCATCAGTGCCAACGATGCACCTATTGCATCTCCGTCGGGATTGTAATGTACAACTATCGCTATCTGCTTGGGAGAGGATAATTCTTTTTTTATCAATAAAATGTCTTCCTGTTTCAACTGTTTTTTCGTTTATTTATTTATAAAAATTTACAAACACAAATGTACAACATTTTTTAATGCCACAAGAAAAACTTTTCACCTTTGTTGTCGGGTGTATGGAATGGCGGCAATATTGGTAAATTGACGGGTGTTGTATTTCAGATAACCCACAATTCCTATCATGGCGGCGTTGTCGGTGCTTAACTGCAAAGCGGGAATATGAAGTGTCCAATTGTGTTTTTTTGCCAGCTGAAACAAACGCTGTTGCAATCCCGAATTGGCAGAAACGCCCCCTGCAATGGCTATTTCGTTTATCTTCAAATCGGAAGAGGCTTTGACAAGTTTTTGGGTCAAAGAATGAACGATCGCTTTTTGTGCGGAAGCACAGAGGTCGTTTTTGTTTTTTTCGATAAATCGGGGATCGTCTTTCAACTTATCTCGCAAGAAATACAAAAAAGACGTTTTCAGCCCGCTGAAACTGTAATCGTAAGCGGCGATATTTGCCTGATTGAAAACAAAAGCATCGGGATTTCCCTCTTTTGCCAATTTGTCCACAAGAGGACCGCCCGGATATTCCATGCCGAGTATCTTGGCAATTTTATCAAAAGCTTCTCCTGCGGCGTCGTCGATAGTTTTTCCAATTATTTCCATATCGAAATAATCATTCACCCTGATAATTTGCGTATGCCCTCCCGAAACGCACAGACACAAAAACGGAAACACAGGCGGCGGCGTATCTTTCTCGATAAAATGCGATAAAATATGTCCCTGCAAATGATCCACTTCGATAAGCGGGATATGCAATGCGTAGGCAAAGGCTTTGGCAAAAGAAACTCCCACCAAAAGCGACCCCAACAATCCCGGTCCCTGCGTGAAGGCGACAGCCGACAGTTTTTCTTTTGTGATACCCGCCTGCGACAAAGCACGGTCTACCACAGGAATAATATTCTGCTGATGCGCCCGCGACGCCAACTCGGGAACTACGCCGCCGTATTTTGCATGCACATCTTGATTGGCGATGACGTTGGAAATTACTTTTCGGTTTTCCAAAACCGCCGCCGATGTGTCGTCGCAAGAAGATTCTATGGCTAAAATGTAGGTGTTCATCACGTTTTTATTCAAAAGAGTTCATCGGTATTTGTTGTTCATTCCTCGTTGTTGAGCGTATCGTCCCAGAGGAAGTTGTTGTAAGGATATATTTTTATATGCAGCTTTTTTATCTCTTCGTAAAGAAGTTGTCGCAACTCGTCTATGTTTTCTTTTTCTTTTGCAGAAATAAATACCGAGGGGCAGGGTATTTTTGCTATCCATGTTTTTTTGAGGTCAGACAAAGAATAGTTTGCTTTTGTTCTTTCGGTGAGGTCGTCTTCGTCTTTTTCTATCCATTTATAATTATCTATTTTATTAAAGATAAAAACGGTCGGCTTGTCGGCGGCGCCGATTTCCGATAACGTCTGTTCCACCACTTGAATCTGTTCTTCAAAATCGGAATGACTGACGTCTACCACATGCACCAAAAGATTGGTTTCCCGCACTTCGTCCAATGTAGACTTAAACGATTCTATCAAACTGTGGGGAAGTTTGCGAATAAAGCCCACCGTGTCGGAAAGCAAAAAGGGCAGGTTGCCAAAAACCACCTTGCGAACGGTGGTGTCTAAGGTGGCAAAAAGTTTGTCTTCGGCAAACACTTCCGACTTGCTCAACAGTGTCATCAATGTAGACTTGCCCACATTGGTATATCCCACCAAAGCCACACGAACAAACGATCCGCGATTGCTTCTTTGGGTAGATTTTTGTGTGTCTATGGTTTTCAGCCGTTCTTTGAGCAGGCTCATTCGTTTGCGGACAATACGGCGGTCGGTTTCAATTTCTTTTTCTCCGGGACCACGCATTCCTATGCCGCCGCGTTGTTTTTCCAGATGTGTCCACATGCGGGTCAGGCGGGGGAGCAGGTATTCGTACTGTGCCAATTCCACCTGTATTTTGGCGTGTGCGGTTTGTGCCCGCGAAGAAAAAATATCCAATATCAAACGTGTGCGGTCTATTATTTTGCATTCGGGAATAAGGCGTTCGATGTTGCGTATTTGCGACGGCGTCAGCTCGTCGTCGAAGATCACCGTAGAGATTTCATTTTCGGTTACAAACGTCATCACTTCGTTCAACTTGCCCGAACCCAGATAGGTTTTCGGGTCGGGGTGCGGAAGCGATTGAACAAATCGTTTCACCTCTTTTCCTCCCGCTGTTCGGGCGAGAAACGAAAGTTCATCTAAATATTCATGCGTTTTCTCCGCACTTTGGTCGCTGCGAATCAGTCCTGCCAATACAACTTGTTCTTGATTTTCCATATTGCTGCGAAACTACAAAAAATAAACTGTTGAAACCAAAGACCCTTGTTTTTTTTTATCACACAATAAAAAGGCAACGAGAGAAACACACGAAACAAAGAGGTTCAATTCTTTTGTTCGAGCATATTTTCTCGAAGAAATATATCCTGCGTGTTTATTGTTTGGAGACAAAATCTGCTGAAATCAAACCTGAAATATTATCTCGCGGAGATTAATTATTCATAAAGAATAATACTTTTCCGTCTGCTGTTTTTTTTACCTGCATTGCTTTTGAATAATCCAATATATATTGAATGGTCTTTTTGCAGGGCTTTGCCTGAGATAAGTTTTTAGGGATATAATTAAAAAGTAAAGAATTGTTCATACGATAGTGGTTCATTAACAGTTTATTTTACCTCAATAACGAGATGCAATTTGTATTATTGTATCCCGAAAGAAAACATTTTCATAAATAGTGATTAGTGATAAATGATTAGTGGTAAGTGGACGAGTGGACGAGTGGACAAGTGGTAAGTGATAAGTTACACGTTGTCGTTTCGGGCGGGCGTCATTAACAATTGACAATTAACCGGTACAAAAAATCCCCCACCGTAGTGAGGGATCATTAAAAAAGATTTGAAAAACCAAATAGTTTTTTTCGTTACGGAATAATTGCACTTTGGATTGCACTCCAAGGTCCTTTTTCGCCGCGGGTGTTTTCCCACCGAAGGGCGAAGTAGACGGTTTTTCCGCGATCGTGTCCTTCAAACTCAAGGGTGATCGGTGTGTGCGTGTCGAATACCGTGCGAATCAACTCGTTGGTGTCGATAACAGGCACATCGCTGATTGCCCAACACATTTC
>JAIRTU010000175.1 GCA_031254735.1 Bacteroidales bacterium
CCCGAAGGGGAAGAAATACAGGTGTGCATTCCTTTCAAGACAAGGGTGCAGTTGTGTCGTTTGGAAAACTCTTTTTGCAACTCCATACGTTCAAACGAATTTGAGACAGGGCGTGTAAGTCGCTCAAACTCTTTGATGTGCGGAGTGAATATACAGTCGGGCGGAATAAATTCGAGCCACGTTTTGTTTTCGGATAAGATATTTATGGCATCTGCGTCAAAGACGATAGAGCCGCCAAAATCGCCGATCAGTTTCTTCAATCCTTCGGCGGTATGTTTGTCTTTTCCCAAACCGGGACCTATGCCAACGGCATTGTATTTGTTCAGGGTTTTAAATTCAACTCCCGAAAAATGATTTTCATCTTCATCGCAGGCACACACGGCTTCGTTTACGGCAGTCTGCATAATGGAATAACCTGTTTTTGGGATATGTGTTGTCAGCAAGCCTATTCCTGTCCGCAGGCACGATTTGGCAGCCAAGACAGCCGCACCCATCATGCCTTTGCTTCCCGCAATAAGCAGTCCGTGTCCGAAATCGCCTTTGTGAGCAAACTTTTGGCGGGGACGCAAACTGTCTTTAATCATTTTATCATCTATCATATAATTGCATATATCCGTTGGCTTGATACATTCCGACAGCAAACCGACGTCGGCGACAGCCCATTGTTTGACAAAAGGATACGTCTCCGAGAAAAAGAACGACAGCTTGGGAAACTGAAAAGTGAGGACAAAATCGGCTTCGACAACCACTGCGGGAACAACCACAGGCTTTTCGGCAAATAATCCCGAAGGCATATCTACGGCAAACACAAAAGCAGGACTGTTGTTGATCTGTTGAACGATTTTTGCCAACAGGCTCGACGGTGCTATGGGTTTGTTCAACCCGCTTCCCAGCAGCGCGTCCACAAGCAGATGATACGAGTTTAAAGCAGGTATATCGTTTTCGTTGTCAATAATATGCAGACGTTGAGGATATGCGTTTTGCAGTCGTTTTCGGTTTGTTTCGCAATCGTCGGAGAAAGGATTATTTTCTTTCACGACAAACGCATGACAATCGTATCCGCTGTCGAGCAGCAGGCGGGCAACAGCCAAGCCGTCGCCGCCGTTGTTGCCTGTTCCGCAAAAAACGGCTACCGAAATCTCCGCAGGAAACATCGTTTGAATATGTTCTGCACAGGTTTGCGAGGCGTGTTCCATTAAGTCTGCGGAAGAAATCGGTTTGTGTGCAATCGTATAGACGTCGCATGCTCGGATTTGTTCTATGCTCGGAATTTTCATGATGATGTATAATTATTACTTGATGTTTATTATTATTTTGCAAATGTATAATATTTTTGGCAGTTCAGCCGCTATACGGCATTTATTTTGCGATGGGTATCGTTCAGGTTATTAAAAGATTATTGTTGATAAATAATTATTTTTTTTGTGTTTTCAAAACTTATGTGCATTAATTTTGTATATCAAAACAGTATAATACGAAAGATAATGAATATAGCACAAGTTTCAAAAATAAAAACACTGATTTTCATTGCGATAATCGTGTTTTCGCATGCTGTTTCGGCACAGAAAACACATACGTATCATTCGCCGGGGCATGAATATAAATTAGCCGTGGAACTTTTTGAAAAAGAACAGTACGGCTCTGCAAAAAATATGTTTAGCAAGGTTTACCATGCCATAGACAATAAATACGATTTACAAAAACAGTCGTCTTTGTATCATATTGCGGTCTGTGCGGTGTTTCTCTATCATGAAGATGCAGAAAAATCGGTTTTGTTTTTTATGAATGAATATCCCGAATATCCGCATATTCAGCGGTTGTGGTTTTATTTGGGAAATTATTATTTTGAAAAACGTCAATATCGCCGTGCGTTGGAGGCGTATGAAAACACCGAAATTCGGGTGTTGGAAACCGATGAATATATGACATATCTTTTCAAAAAAGGATATTCGTATTTTATGCAGGACGATTTTGCCAATGCAAAACCTCTGCTGAAACAGGCTTCCGAAAAGGAAAGTCAATACAAGAACAAGGCTGTTTTTTATTATTCGCATATTTTATATGCCGAAAATTCGCACAACGCCGCGTTGAAAGGTTTTGAACAGCTGAAAAACGAAGCGGCATATTCGGAGATTGTCCCTTTTTATATCGCTCATATATATTATGCCACTCAACGATACCAAGATTTGGTTGATAATGCCAACGAGCTGGTCGGGAAAAGTTCCGCCAAACGAATATCGGAAATTTATCGTTTGATCGCTCATTCTTATTTCCAACTTCGGCAATACGACAAAGCCATTCCTTATTTTGAAGATTATTTTTCTACCGTACAAACTGCCGTTGCCTGCGACGATTATTACATGGCGGGATATGCTTATTATTCCGACAAACAATACAGTCAAGCCATTGAACGGCTGAAAAAAGGCATTTGCGAAAACGATACCCTCAATCAGCATGCTTATTATGCACTCGGAGACGCTTATCTTCAAGTCAATCAAAAAGAATTTGCTTCTCAATCGTTTTTGTCGGCGTATAATTTGAAAATAAATCAAACCATCACCGAAGATGCTTTGTTTGAATATGCCAAACTGCAATACGAACTCTCTTCCAATCCGTTTGTCAGTGCAATATCGGCGTTTGAACTGTATTTGAACGAATATGCTCATTCGCAACGGAAAAACGAAGTGGAAAGTTATCTGTCTACCATCTATCTGACCACAAAGAATTACAAATCGGCGGTGGCGTCGTTGGAAAAGATAAACAACAAGAGCGTGGTTTTGCTTCGAGCCTATCAGCGGGTAACGTATTTTAGAGGATTAGAGCTTTTCAACGATGGTCTGTTGGACGAAGCCGATCGCTTTTTGGAAACTTCGTCTCTCAACAATTTCGATCCTGTCATTTACGCACAGGCGCTTTTTTGGAAAGCCGAAATCACTTACCGAAAAGGCGATTATGCCGCTGCTCGAAACGGATATAATTTGTTTTTGTCGCTGCAACAGGCTAAATTTACAACAGAATATCCCATGGCGTTTTACAATGGAGGATATTCTTATTTTAAACTGAAAGATTATTCTTTGGCGTTGACGAAGTTTTTGGAATTTCAAAAATTAAGTTCTCTTGTTCAAAACCAAAATATGGTTGCCGACGCCTGCAACAGAGCGGGAGATTGTTATTTTATGCTTTCTCAACTGCCGGAAGCCATTGTTCAATACGATAAAGTTATCGAAAAAAATATCTACAATGCAGATTATGCACTTTATCAGCGGGCGCAATCGGAGGGGGGCTTGCGTCAATTTGACAAAAAGATACAGACCATGCAGTTGCTCACCACTCAATATCCGCGATCGCCCTACGTGACGGAAGCCGAATACGAAGTAGCCAACACCTATTTTGCACGCGGACAAAACAAAGAGGCGCTGGCAACCTATCAATCGTTTGTGCAAAAAAATCCCCGAAGTCCTTTGGTGAAAACCGTCATGCTGAAAATGGGTTCGATATATTACAATACCGAACAGGACGATAAGGCATTGGAGGTTTTCAAGAAAGTGATTGCAGATTATCCCAACACCGAAGAATCGAGTCTTGCTTTGAAAAACATAGAAAACATTTATACCGCCTCCGGCAACGTAGATGAGTTTTTTGCATACGTTCGAGGCGTTTCTTTTGCCAATATTACGGCGTCGTATCAAGATTCGGTGATGTACAATTCGGCGGCGGAGAAGTTTTTCAACAAGAAGTTTACGGAAGCCGAGAAAGATTTCGACAATTATATTCATCAATTTCCCGACGGAATATTTATTGTAAATGCTCATTATTTTATGGCGGAATGTGCGTTTATGCGTTCCGATAAAGAAAAAGCTCTGCGAGGATACAAAATGGTGATACAAAGCATGAATGAACATTTTTTGGCGACCTCGCTTTTGAATGCGGCGACTATCCTGTACGACGCCAAACAATATGATCAAGCCTTGCCCTGTTATGCTCTTTTGGAACAAAAGGCGATACTTCCTTCTCAAAAAACAGACGGTAACATCGGGCGGGCGCGATGTTATTGGGCGTTGCAACAATACGATTCGGCAATTGTGGTTGCCAAGTATACGGTAAGCGACGAAAAGGCAAGCACAGAAATGCAGGAAGAAGCAAAAGCCATTATCGCACGTGCGGCTATGGCGTTGAACAATTTGGACGAGGCAGAAAAATATTATACCGCTTTGTCGAAACAAAACAAATCGGAGATAGTGTCCGAAGCCCTGTATCATCTCACTTATATCGAATACAAGAGAGGAAATTTAAATCAGGCGGAAAAGAAAATCTTTGAAGTGCTTACCAATATCTCTCACGATTATTGGCTGGCAAAAAGTTATATTTTGCTCGGCGATATTTATCTGGAAAAAGGAAATTCTTTCCAAGCCAAACATACGTATTTGAGTATTATGGAAAATTACGACGGAGAAGATTTGGTACAAATTGCTACCGAGAAATACAACAAAATTCTGTCTGCGGAAAATGCTGTCGAACAGGAACAGAAGCAACAAAATTCGGATACCGACAAAAACAACGAAGACAACATCCAACCAACCAATCAACCCAACGAATTTGACGAGGAGTAACAGTATGAAAACAAAAGAAATAAAATCAGCCTTGACACAAAACAACAAGATGTTAACAACAACAAGTTGCCTGCTAAAAAGAATGTTGCCGCTTTTTTTGGTGTGCGGATATTCTTTTTCGCTGTCGGCACAGTCGCAGTTTGATGTGATTGTCAATTCGCAATTCAGCCCGACTTTGAGCGACGCCCAACAAAAAATCAACGAGAAAGCACGCATTGTCGATACGGTGAAAATAAGTAAACCGGTGCAGTACAATATTGCAGCGCCGGCATTCGGAACAACTTTTATACCGGAGATTATCAAAGCTCCTCGCGTGGGAAAAGACCAAATCGCCCGCCTGTATCGCAACTTTGTGAAGGCAGGATTTGGCAATTATTGGACGCCTTATTTAGATTTTGAAATAAACAACCTGCGTTCTACCAAATTGGCTTGCGGCATAAGCGTATTTCATCATTCTTCGTGGGGAAAAATAAAAAACTATCCTCCCTCTGCTTTCAGCGATACCAAAGCGGAAGCCTATCTGCAAAAATTCTTCAAAAAAGGATTTACATTAAACACAAAAGCAGGTTACGAACATACGATGGTGCATTATTACGGTTTTCCCGACTCGCTGATTCATCTTGATGCTTATCGGAATATAAAAGCAAAAGATCTTCGCCGAGATTATCATCATGCGTATGCCAAAGTGAATTTCAGCAATAACGACGTCTACAAAAATAAACTCAATCAAGATTACACCCTGCACTACGATTATCTTACGGCGAACAAAACTATATTTCACGAACATCAATTGGGATTTTTGGCGGCGTTGAATCACGACATTAAACTGAAACGGTTTTCTTCTTTTAATGCAGGCGGAGAAATTGGCGCAGACTATTTCAACTATCGCTACCGTAGGGGATATGTATCAAACTTTATGCTGTTAAACGTCAAGCCGCATGTTACATTCAAGTATAAAGAGTATTATTTCAAAGCGGGTTTCGACCTTGTGTTTCATTTTGGAGAAAAGGTGCGTTTCTATCCCGATATAGATTTTCGTCTGCATATCGTCCCTGAAATATTTACGTTTTATGCGGGAATGGGCGGCGGATACAAGCGAAATTCGGTTTTGTCGTTGATGCAAGAAAATCCGTATTTGGCAAGTCTGCCTCATTTGGGCTTTCAAGACGAGAAGTTTAATTTCTTTGCAGGAATACAATTGGGACTTTCTCGCAGCCTGTCGATAGGTGCAAGAGGGCTTTTCGCCGTGTATGACGGCATGCCTGTTTTTATGAAAGACTACCATCCGATCGGCAATATACCTCAGTCACTATATTACGACAATAGACCTCAGTTACTATATTACGACAATTCTTTTGTCGTTTTGGAAGAGCGTGCTAATTTGCTTAATCTTCATTTCGACTTGAAATACCGGCTGAAAAACAAGCTTTGGCTGACGTTTAATGTCGATTATAATAAATATGCCATTCCTGCGAGTTCCGATTTGTTGCGGGTGTGGTACAAGCCGTCGTTTGTCGGCGGGTTTGATATAGAATATCTGTTGTTGGAGAAATTTAAGTTCGGCTTAAACATCTATATGCAAGCCGGCGCCAAATGCCCCGAAGTGGTTGACAACAACAATATCGACGTCGCTTCAATGAATGCGATACCGGATTTCAATTTCAACTTTGAATATATCTGGTCGAAACGTTTGTCTTTCTTTTTAGATGTTAATAATTTTCTCCACCAACGAAATTATTACTATCACGACTATCCAAGTCAACGGATTAATATAATGGTAGGCGTAAAATATAACTTCGGCGGCGAAAGCGTGAAATAGTGGTAAGTTGGTAGTGAATAACTGATAACTAATAGTGAATAATAACGCTACGAAGAAACGAAAAAGCGTAACTTATCACTAATCATTTCCTGACTTTGACGCTTGGGTGTCGCAAGGCGTTTTTTAACGTTGAGAATCGAATATTTGAAATCAAACTCAGATAGGTGTCCAAATAAAACCGGCAAAAAAATACTTTTGAGACAGCCTCGTTTCCGTCGGGAGAAGGTTTTGAAATAGAAAGCGAAAAAGGAATTAATATCAACAAATTGGACAAAGGCTGTTTGATATTTAACACCGAGCGGGAAAGCAAAAACATAAAAAGTTTTTCGGAAAAAAGACAATAAAATAGATTGTGCAGCGTATAAAAAATACATAAATAGCAATAATGAACAATTTTTTACACAAAATTCACCGCCGCAGCCTACGCTTGAAAGGATATGATTATTCACAGGAAGGATTGTATTTTGTTACGATATGTTGTCAGAATAGATTGTGCAGATTTGGGCAAATTGTTAATGGGAAAATGATGTTGAATGAATACGGAAAAATTGCATACAACGAATGGTTAAATTTACAGAAACGGTATCCCAATGTAACATTGGATGTTTTTCAAATTATGCCCAATCACATACATGGCAT
>JAIRTU010000231.1 GCA_031254735.1 Bacteroidales bacterium
TTCCTCGCAATAACGCAACACAAGTTGTTTTTTCCATTGTCTTTTCCTCCGTAATTTTATAATATTATGTACACGTATTTCTGTCAATATGCCCAACCGATTTTAGCTGCCATTACGCATAACGTTCCGGCTGCATGCAACGCTCTCACTGTCTTTGTCTGTTTCGGAAACGCTGCCCGCTCAACTGTCTTTATATTCCGTACCATCTATTTCTCTTATATATTTTTCGCTGCAAAGGTAAACAAAAAACAATTATTAATCGGGGGAAGCAAAAATACAGTCCTGTTATGCGAAGTGCCAAAATTTATGCGATAGTATTATTCAAATAATAATCATTATTAGATTTTGCATAATTTAATAATTGTCCAAAAACATTAACGAAATCCATCATCGGATTAAAATATTTATCAACTATTGTTTTATGATATTCATTATCTAAATATTTTCCAGTATTGAAAATAGTTTCTTTTCTTGCACGTCCATCATAATGAACTTCTGATGTTCTATATTGATTGTCAAAATCATCTAAAGAAGAATAATACAACTCTATCTTATTCCAAACAAGATGGTTTACAAATAATTTTTTAAAATGATTCTTTCGACTTCTACTTTTACAAAAGATTTCGTATTTATTTTTATCAAAATATACAAGAACAAGTATTCCCATTATTTTATCCCACAAACTTCTGTATTTTAATACGAATGTCACAAATATATCGTGTGCTTCAATTTTTAAAACAGAAATATCGGTGGAATTCAATTCAATTATTTTGTTATTTGTTATCACAAATTTATAATAAGTATTTGAAACTTCTACAAATGTTATTTTGAAGTCTACAAACATTACCATCAATTTATCTTTATCGCAGTTTTCGTTTTGAAGATAAACATAATCATGCAAATTTCTTAATGGCAACTTGCCAAATTCAAAATGTTTTTCAACAAGAAAAGTATCTATTTTTTGGTAGTTTATATTTTCATAAATTTTATTTTTTATACAATAAATAGTTCTTCCGATAAATATATCTAAATTCTTGTCTAATTCAATTATTTCCTGCTTATTCATATTTTTATGCCTTCTTCTATAATTTTGTAATATTTACTATATACCACATATTTCATTGTGTCAATAGTCAATTAAGTTATTTTGGCATTTCGCATAACATTCCGGCTGTTTGCGACGCTTTTACTGTTTTTACCTGTTGCGGAAACACTGTCCGCTCAACTGCTTTTATATTCCGTACCATCTTTCTCTTATATATTTTTCGCTGCAAAGGTAAACAAAAAACAATTATTAATCGGTCAACAAAGACTCAATACTTCATCGAACAAAGTCCTGAAAGGACGTGATTTTCATAACCGCAGGTCAACGACCTGCGGCAGGGAAGCATCAGTGTCTTGCTGCCTGAAAGGCAGGACTTTCCTACTCTTTCAGAAAATATCGTTTATCCGGATCAATCCCGTTATCTATCAAGAATTGACGATATTCCTCTTCAAAACTGACGGTTTTATGATGTTCTTTTTGGTTTTTGATATAGTCAATAATTGTCTGTTTATCGTTCAAATTGTAAGTAAAACCGACAAAACTGACTGCCCAACCGTCAAAGTCAGGGAAATTCGGATTTTCCGACAACCATTTGCTTGAATATTCTTTGAGTTCTTTCATGAAATCGGAAAGTGCAAAGGTGGGGTGTATGTCAAGCAACAAATGAATATGATTTTTAGTGCCTCCAATGCGATACAGTTTCGACTTTTTGTTGTTGATTATACCCATAATATAGGCATACAGTTCTTTTTCATGCGTTTCGACAATGGTCGGTTTGCTGTGCTTTGTACGAAATACAATGTGGTATAGAAGACAAGTATAGCTCATAAGTTAATATTTTTTAGTCCTGCCTTTCAGGCAGCGGTAACGGTTGCGTGCATTCTCCGCAGGTCGATGACCTGCGGTTATGAAAATATTGTCTTTCAGACAATCAAAGCAGCAATAACAATTCACATTTCTCTTATATATTTTTTGCTGCAAAGGTAGCCAAAAATAATAGGTAAATAAACCGTATTTTATTTTGAGGAATGAGATGAAAGATAAAATTTCGTTCTGTCGGATTGCGTTTGTTTGCCAATCGCCGGCAAATCTCCTTTGAAAATTCAAGGGTGTAATTCGTTTGTTTTTTTCAACAAATATATCATTTGCCACAATATAATGCCCGCACTGACAGACACATTCAATGAGTGTTTCGTTCCAAATTGCGGAATTTCGATACAGCCGTTGCAGATATTTATTACTTCCTGTTCCACGCCAAGCACTTCATTGCCGAAAACCAACGCCAATTTTGGATAATTACCTGTATCGAACTTGTCCAGAAAAATACTTCCTTCGGTCTGTTCCACAGCAAAAACAGAATAATCGGCATCTTTCAATGCTCGAACGGCTTCCATGGTTGAGGAAAAATAACTCCACTCCACCGATTGAGTAGCGCCTAAAGCTGTTTTTTCAATGTCTTTATGTGGAGGCTGTGCCGTTATCCCGCATAAATAAATTTTTTCTGTCCTGAACGCATCGCATGTTCTGAACACCGAACCTATGTTGTTCATACTGCGAACATTATCCAATACTACGATGATCGGAAATTTGGCACTCTGCTTAAATTCTTCCACGTTTATCCGGTTCAGCTCGTCCATGGAAAGTTTTTTCGACATAATGATTGTTGATTTAAACGAAATAAAAATTGTAAATAACAAAAAACAAATCGGAATCTTTTTTTTACAAAACCCCGATTTGAATAAAACGAATAAGCAGGCAGTTCTATTGTATATATTTTGTAATTATATGATTATCATCGTGTTACGGATTAAAAATATTTTTATTTTTTCTGTAAAAAGGAAAGAAAAAAAGTTGTACCTTTGTAAACTTTTCCAAAAGAGGCTCTTTGGAAAAGAGTTTTTTAATAAACCTCTATTTATCAACCATTTAAAAAATGTGCCTTCTCAGGCATAAGACAAAAAAATGACAGAAGAATTAAATATTTCTGAAGATCCACAGCAAGTGGAAGAAAATCAACAACCCATTGAAGACAATCAACCTGCCGATCTGCAAGAAGAAATTCAAGCAGAAGAAACCGTAGAAACAACGGCAACTCCGGAAACAATCGCCGAAGCGGAACAGGAAAAAACGGAAGAACCAACGCCGCAAGCAGAAGAAACGCCGACGGAAGAAGTTCAAACAGAAGAAAATCAGGCGGAAGAACAGGCTAAACCGAAGAAAAAACACAAATCTTTCTTGGAAGCTCGACCGCAAATAATCCCCAACACCGATGATTTTAATTGGGACGAATTGGGTAAAGACAAACCAACGTACAGCGAAACAGAACAAAAACAGTTAGAAGATATATACAACCAAACTTTCAATGCTATTGTTGAACAGGAAGTTGTTGAAGGAATTATTGTGGCGAAAAATACTCGCGAAGTAGTTGTAAACATAGGCTTTAAATCCGATGGTGTGCTTCCTGCCAACGAATTACGTTATATGGAAAATCTGCAAATCGGCGATAAAGTAGAAGTATATGTCGAAAGTCAGGAAGATGCTTCGGGACAATTATTGTTGTCGCACAAAAAAGCTCGTTTGCTCAAATCGTGGGAACGTGTTAATCAGGCTCATGACACAAGTGAAATCATCACCGGACATGTTAAGTCGAAAACAAAAGGCGGACTTATTGTGGACGTGTTTGGAATAGAAGCGTTTTTGCCCGGTTCGCAAATCGATGTGAAACCTATTCGCGACTATGATATTTTTGTGGATAAAACAATGGAATTTAAAGTGGTGAAAATCAATCATGAATTTAAAAATGTGGTTGTTTCTCACAAAGCACTTATCGAATC
>JAIRTU010000002.1 GCA_031254735.1 Bacteroidales bacterium
TTGCCGCCAGCGACAGCCCCATCATCACACCGTATGCTTCGTCTTGACTCATAGGGTCTTTTGTGGAATGAACATCATACAGATCGTTCACATAAGCAGCCTGTCCGTTTTCCAATCCCGCCATTTTTCCGCTGTCGGAAAGATAGGTGTTTGTGTCTGTCAATCCTGCATTCAGATGTTGATAATGAGTTTTTCCCAAAACAGTGTTTGTGTCGATATAATCCAACGGAATATTTTCCCGCACAAAAAAACCGTCCAGACAAGGGTTTTTATCCCAATAATATTCGCATTTGTCCATTTGTTCGCTGTAAGCAAGCAGGGCATATCGAAGTTCTTTCAACGTAGAATCGGCGGCTTGTGTCTGATTATCCCGAACAAGAAGTTGATATTCGGTGGCAAGCACTCCCAGATAATATCCGAAATGAACTCCGTGTTGCCCGAAACACAGTTTGGAAGTCATATCGCGATTGCGGGTACAAATCACCAAACTCTCTCCCGGTTTATCGCCCACACAGATAAAATACTGATTGAACCGTTGACGGTAATGCCAATATTTATCCCAATTTTCCTGTTCGCTCTGGGCGACAGCCGGATTGCCCAAGAATGCGAGTAACAGCAGAGTACATAATTTTGATTTCATTATTCGGTTTTTATTATTTTAAAATTTTATAAGACAACGATTCTTCGTCTGTAAAAGTTTTGCATGCAGAAAATCGATTTGTCTGTTTTTCATATTTTTGAAGTGCAAATGTAAACATTTTTCTTGTGCGAAATATGTGTTCAATAAATATTATTGTGCTTTTTGTCTCTAAAACCCTGAAAGCGGACTCGCCGGTTGCCGTGAAAGATTGTAATTCCCCTTTTGAAAAGGATCAGAGAGATGTTTTTTTTAGATGAAAAGAGAAAGATTATTCTTTAAAATGAGCTTCGACAGAGCAATACCCAAAAAGCAGGTCGATCAAATTTAAAAAGCAGGCGGGCTTTTAAAAAAAGCATACCGATCAAATTTAAAAAGCAGGCGGGCTTTTGGAGAAAAGCAGGCGGGCTTTTGGGAAAAAGCAGGCGGGCTTTTTGGGAGAAGGGGAGGAAATGAATTTATTGTATACTTTTACGCTGCTGTTTACGGTGCAATTGCCCAACCCGGCAAGTCCTGATTTTTATGATTATCGATAAAAAGAATATCCTGTATAATTAAAATTATAATCTGCGGACACGTGTCTATGAGTTGCGGATCACGATCCGAGAAACGCGGATCACGATCCGAACAATGCGGATCACGATCCGAACAACGCGGATCACGATCCGAGAAACGCGGATCACGATCCGAACAACGCGGATCACGATCCTAACAACGCGGATCACGATCCTAAAAACACGGAACATGATCCGAGAAACACGGAACACAATCCGAAACCATTGTTTTTTGTATTATCTTTGCATTCTTATTTATATAAATGTATGATAGAGGAAATAATATATGTAAACTCAACCGACCTTGTTGAAATATACGGCGTGAATAACGACAATATAGAGCTGCTCAAAAGGGCATTTCCGCATCTTCGGATTGCGGCTCGCGGCGACCAAATCTATCTGAAAGGACAAAAAGAACAAATTGAAGAGTTTCAGGATTTCTTTTCGGTGTTGCTGCGATTTTTTGAACAGTACGGACGCATTACCGAAACCGATTTGTTGCATCTGTTGGAAGATAAAGATAAAATCTTACGCGATTTGGACGTTGCTTCGCAAAAAGAAGATGTTATCCTTCATGGCAGAGACGGTCGGATTATACGCGCCCGCACTCCCAACCAGCTGCGAATGATACAAAGCATTGCCGCCAACGACATGCTGTTTGCCATCGGTCCCGCCGGGACAGGAAAGACCTATACCGCAGTGGCTTTGGCGGTGCGGGCGTTGAAAAACAAAGAAATACGGAGAATTGTTTTAACTCGTCCTGCTGTGGAAGCGGGCGAAAATCTGGGTTTCTTGCCCGGCGATTTGCGGGATAAATTAGACCCTTACCTGCAACCGCTTTACGATGCGTTGCGGGATATGATACCGCCGCAACGGTTGTTGAGCTATGTGGAAGACAAAACCATAGAAATTGCACCTTTGGCATTTATGCGAGGGAGAACATTAGACAACGCCTATGTGATTTTGGACGAAGCCCAAAATGCAACGGCTACACAGCTGAAAATGTTTTTGACACGTATGGGAAACAATGCCAAATTTTTGATAACAGGCGATTTAACGCAAGTGGATTTGCCGCGTTATCAAACGTCGGGACTGTTGCATGCAACGGAAATATTGCAGGACGTTAAAGGCATAGATATTATTCGTTTAGACAATAAAGACGTGGTGCGACATCGTTTGGTAACGTCTATCATCAATGCTTACGAAAAATCAGAGAACAATAATAACAAATAGCAAACGTTTTATAACAACATTTTTGTAGTTCATGAGAAAATATATCCTTTTATTGTTGTTGAACAGTTTGCTGTTGACGGCGGCGGCACAAACGGGCGGAGATAAGATTTTCCGCTTTTTAGACCTTCCCGTTTCGGCGAGGGCGTCGGCTTTGGGCGGAAAACTATTTTCTGTCAGAGACAAACAGCCGGCGTTGGCAATACAAAATCCGTCGATGTTGCACCCCTCGATGAGCATGGGGACGGCTTTTAATATGGTAGATTATTTTTCGAACGCGGTGTACGGACATCTGAATTATATACAGGACTTTACCAAAGTGGGAACGTTCAATTTCGCATTCAATTTTGCCTCTTACGGTTCGTTTCAGGGATATGATATATATGGAAATGAAACGGCAAAATTCACCGCAGGCGATTATGCCGTAATTGCAGGCTACGGCAAAGAATTTATCGACAGCACGTTTTCTATGGGAATGAATGTCAAGATGATTTTTTCTAAATACGAAACGTATTTCTCGGCGGGATTGGGCGTTGATTTTGCCGCATCGTATTATTCTCACCCCAACAATCTTTCTTTAACCTTGTTGATCAGCAATTTGGGGTCGCAATTCAATGCCTATACCTACACGCGGGAGAAAATGCCTTTTGAAATACAGTTATCGCTGTCTCAACGGCTTAAACATTTGCCGGTTCGGTATGTTATCACTTTGCATCATTTGCAGAAATGGAATTTGTCGTACGACGATCCCACCGATCCGTATGCCTCGATTGACGCCATTTCGGGAGAAGTAATTCAGAATGGGGCGGGTCGTCGGTTTGCCAATAACTTCTTCCGTCATATAGTTTTCGGATTGGAGATATTGCCCATGAAATATTTTTCGATACAATTGTCCTATAATTATAATGTACGCCAAGAGATGCGTTCGTACGAAAAGCCCGGCGTTGTAGGTTTTGCTTATGGTGCGGGATTGCATTTGTACAACTTCGATTTGTATTATGCTCGCAGTCATAATAATTTGGCTTCGGTTCCCAATCATTTCACCCTGTCGACCAATATAGGCAGTCTTTTAAAAAAGAAAAAAAGTCCGAATCAAAACTAAATAATCTGTCTCGGCGGCAAATGTCGGATACCTATTATATATATGATGAATAGCTAAAAAATCAAAATAACAACTTATGTGCATACTTTTAGAAATACTCAAAATAAGCATTCCTGCTCTTATCGTTGCTTTGACGGCTTATTTTACCCTGCGGAAACTGTCTGATAAAGAACTGAAAAAGCAGGTGTTAGACCTGAAATTTAATTCCCGACAGCTGATAAATCCTATCCGTTTGCAGGCGTATGAGCGTCTGGCGTTGTTTTTGGAGCGGATAAAACCCGAAAGTCTGTTGATGCGTAATCAGGGGAATGCCCTGAATGCAGGTCAATATCGTATTATTTTGTTGACTTCTATCCGCAACGAGTTTGAGCATAATCTCTCTCAACAGGTTTACGTTTCGAGTGCCTTGTGGGAAGCCACCAAAAAAGCAAAAGAAGAATCTTCCAAAATGATCAATCTCGCGGCGGGAAAAGTCGGCATTGAAGCATCAGGAAACGATTTGGCTACGCAAATTTTGGATATGTATATGCAAATAAAACTGCCTCCCGCCGATATTGCGTTGGAATTGCTTCGTCAAGAAATTAAAGAATTATATTAAGAAACCGCTTATTTATCTTTTGTAGAAAATAAAATTGTACCACCTCATACCCTTTCTTCATGCAAAACAACAAGAAAAACAATCCGATTATTTATGGTATTCGTCCTGTGATCGAAGCCATTGACAGCCAAAAAGACATAGATAAAATCATGCTTCAAAAAGGAATGCATGGCGACAATTTCAAAGAGCTGTTTCAAATTATTCGTCAGCACAATATTCCGTTTCAGTATGTTCCGGCAGAAAGGTTGAACCGATACACGCGGGGAAATCATCAGGGAGTGGTTTGTTTTATGTCTTCGGTAACCTATCAGAGCATTTACGATATTTTGCCGACTTTGTACGAAGAGGGAAAAATGCCTTTCTTGCTGCTTTTGGATAAAATTACCGACGTTCGCAATGTGGGTGCGATTGCTCGCAGTGCGGAATGTGCAGGCGTGGACGCTATTATTGTTCCTGCCAAAAACAGCTCGCAACTCAACGAAGACGCTGTTAAAACTTCGGCGGGGGCGTTGCATAAAATCCCTGTCTGCCGACACGAAAAATTGCACGAAGTGCTTGTGTATTTGAAAGAAAGCGGAATAGAATTGGTTGCCTGCACCGAAAAAGCAAACCATCTGTTTTACAATCAAAGCTATCCCAATCCTGTTTGTGTTTTGATGGGTAACGAATACGACGGTATCTCCGAACAATATCTGGCTCTCTGCGACAGGGAAGTAAAAATCCCCATGGTCGGAAGCATAGAATCGCTCAACGTTTCTGTCGCCACAGGAATTATCCTTTTCGAGATTTT
>JAIRTU010000042.1 GCA_031254735.1 Bacteroidales bacterium
TTTTCGGCTTCTTTTCGTGCGGTTTCGCCTAAATGCTGCACTTTGTCGGGGTGATTTGTTACCGCCAACCGACGGTAAGCCGCTTTGATCGTCTCGTTGCTGTCGCTGCTTTTAACGCCCAGAATAGCATAATCGCTTTCGCTCGGACTTGTCTGTCTTGCGGTGTAGGAAGAATTTTGTCCGCCCGAATGATAAGACCCGCCGTTGTATGCGTGTTGGCGAGTGTAGAAAAACTCGTAAGTAACACGCAGTTGCATAAAATCGCCTTGCTGTATTTGTATCTGTTGGGCTATTCGTGCAAGTATAGTCCATTCGGAAGCATTGATTTGTCCGTCGGCGGCAGCCAGCTGTACCAAAAACTGCAATATCTGCATGCGTTCGGTATAATTGAGTTTATGATGAATGTTTCCTGCGGCACTCTCTACCGTGAGAGGCGTATCTTTGAAACGCTGCAAGACGTCTATGGCACGCGAGGTGTTTTCGCTGCCGAAATTTTGCAGCATAAAATCACGAAACAGGTTCAACTCGGAACGCATGATGGTGTTGTCGGCTTTCATGAGTATCAGCGATAATTTTGTAATGGATTCCAACACCGATATATCCATTTCGTGGACTTTGGAATGAGAATTTTTAGAAATAAGTTGCGCAATGCCCCACCCCGACAATATCCCCAAAATAGCACCGCCAAAGCCTCCGATAAAAGAGCCTATTACACCAAAAATAAAAGGCAAAAAACAACCGCTTCTGTTCATTGGCTATAATCCGAAATTTGTTTCTGCCAAAGAATAGCGAGAAAAAGCTCGTCGGGCTACCGACAAGGCAAAAGTTAATACTGTTATTCGTCCGATATACATAATAATGATAATAATAATTTTTCCGAATGTAGACAGAAAAGGAGTAATTCCCAACGATACACCCGCCGTCCCAAAAGCGGAAGCTACTTCAAAAACGATATTTTCTAACGTAAATTGTGAATCGGACACCGATAAAATAAAACTCCCCGCAAAAACAATAAGAACCGCAAACAGCAACACAACATGCGCCCTGTCGACTGTTTCGTACGATACCGCCCGCTTGTAGATAATCACTTGTTTCTTCCCGAAAATGGTTGCCATCGCCGATTTGAAAAGAATATAAAACGTTGTCAGTTTTATTCCGCCGCCGGTAGAGCCGGGTGCTGCACCCACAAGCATCAAACCTATAATTATCAGCCTTGTCGACATGTGAAATGTTTCCGTTTCCACAATATGAAATCCCGCCGTGCGGTTGGCAACAGCGGTAAACAAAGAGGTGTATATTTTGTCGATAAGCGGCATTCCTGCACTTGTGTGGTTGTATTCCAACACAAAAATAGAGCCTGCCGCCAACAAGATAAAGAAGAAACTTAATTTCAAAACCACTTTTGAGGTTACTTGCAACCGTTTCCAAAAGTGTTTTCTTCCTTTGGCGGTATAAAGCACGTCGTGTATGGTCAAAAAGCCTATTCCGCCCAAAAATATCAAAACAATGGTAACCGTCTGCAAATAATAACTGTATCGGAAAACAGGGTGAGTCATGCCGCCGTCGGTTAAACAAAACCCTGCATTGTTGAAAGAAGCAATTGAATGAAATGCCGACAAAAAAACATTCTCTGTCCATTGACTGCTGTAAAGATTGGTTGTGTTGAGGTAAAAAAACAACAACGCAAAGCCTGTTAATTCAATAATAAACGTGTAAAGAACAATTTCTCGCGTGAGGTTGCGCGAATTTTGCAGACTTGTGTTAAACATTTCTTTCATCACCGATTGCTGCCGGAGCGTTCCGCCTTTGTAAAAATAAGACAGAAAAGAAGCAAAACACACCACATTAATCCCGCCGAGTTGCACCAAAAGCATAAGGACAAATTGCCCTTTGAACGTAAAATCGCTTCCGACGTCCAACACCGACAGCCCTGTTATGCAGCTTGCACTTGTAGAAGTGAACAATGCGTCTACAAACGATATTTTGTGGGTTGTCATCTCCGGCAGAGAAAGCAAAATCGTTCCTGCTATTATTAAGATCAAAAAAGAAAAAATCAGCAGTCCGCCGGGACCTATGCGTATCTTCCCGATAAGGTCGCCCATGTACGAAATTTCTATCAGCATAATCACAAAGAAATACATCTGAACCACAAGCATCGCCAAATCGTTGAAGCCCCAGCCCTGTCCGCTGCTTATAAAATATTGAAAGGTGTTGTGTCCGCTTGCAAAAGAAACCACAAACCACAGCACAATAAACAGATTTACCATGCCCTCTATCCAATGCTGACGGATATAATCGATAGAATGAATGCTGAAAAAAGCCGACAGCACATATTTTACACTGTAAAACAACAGACTGCAATGAATGATTATACTGCAAAAATACGTACTTTGTTCGGTTTGAGAAAATCCGTAGAAATACACAATCACGCCCATTGTAAACACCGTAACCAGCACCGTCAACACACGCAAAACATGATGCACGATGTTTATGTAATCCCAGATAGAGAGTTTAAGATTTTCTCGGAGTTTGCGAAAAGAAGCCACCGTTTAGTTGTTTATCTCTACAAATTTTTCAATATCTCGGTTTCTGCCAAACAATATCAATGTATCTTTTTCTTCGATGACAGTCTTGGTGTCCGGCACGCCGATAACGTGTTGTATTTCGGCGTTTACGCCTTTCACTTTTTCGGTGAAGGCACGTTTGATGGTAATAAGGCTCAATTTGTATTTATCGCGAAGGTCGATCTTTCCCAATATCTCTCCGCAGACAAGTTTGGGTGCAATTATTTCCATAACGCTGTAATCGTCGGATAGGTCGAGGTAAGAAATCATGCTTGGGTTCATCAGCCGTTGTGCCAGCGACGCCCCGACTTCGTCTTCGGGAGAAAGTATTTCGGTGATGCCCATTTTCTCCAAAATAATCCGCTGGTTGCGTCCCAAAGCTCTGCATACAATGCGTTTGATGCCCAAATCCAACAATGCGGCAACGCAAAGCAGTCGATGTTCAAAATTAGCGCCTATGGACACTATCACCACATCGAACCCTTTAATATCCTGCGACAGCAGGGCTTTTTTGTCGGTAGCGTCTAAGGTTACGGCGTATGAAACCTCATCGCTGATCTGGTCGATGCGTTCGTAGTTGTTGTCGATAGCCATAACGTCAGCACCCTTGCGAGATAAGCTCAACGCAATCGCCCTTCCGAAATGACCTATGCCGATAACGGCAAACTTGTTTGTATTCATCGTTATAACAATTTTCAAAGTTGCAAAGGTACAACTTAATCACGAATAAC
>JAIRTU010000114.1 GCA_031254735.1 Bacteroidales bacterium
TAAATCATAATACATACTTTGGCAATGTGCAAAGCGAGGTGAAAATGAATGATTTGTTTGTGTTTTAATTTGGCTGTAACTGTGCAAAAATATATAGTTACAGCCAAAACAAAACGACAGCAAAACGCATGGAAAACAGTCGAGATATGGAGAAATGCGGCAAGTAAACAGATTAAATAAGTTGTAACAGCTGCTCAACAATTATGCTTCCTGCATTTCCGTTGCCGTATAATTTCTTTGAAAAATCGACCGAGACCGTGTTTCTGCTTTGGAATGCGGCAATGATATTGTCGGCATTTGTTCCGACCGGACATGCACCGTTCGATTTCACCAATTCTATCCATTCGGTTTCGTTGCGTAAGACCAGACATTTTTTTCGTGCAAAATACGATTCTTTTTGCAGTCCGCCGCTGTCGGTCATAACTGTTTCGCAGTGTTTCAGCAGATAAAGCATTTCAAAATAGCTTACAGGATCGATAAATTTTATATTTGAAGTTTCAATATTGTAGTGGTATTCTTTCAATTTGGCTTTGGTTTTTGGGTGTACGGGCAAAACAACCGAAATTTCGTTTGAAATGGTTTCAAGTGCTTGAACGATAGACAATAAATTGTCTTTATATTCGGTGTTTTCCATGCGGTGGATTGTACACAAAACAAACCTGTCATCAACAGAAATATCGGGTTTCTTGGCGTAGGCACTGTAATATGAAAAAGCGTCAAGCATCACATCTCCGCAATTGTTAATGAGGCAGTTCATCGAATCGAACCCTTCTTTTTTCAAGTTGTCAACGGCAGATTGGGTTGGACAGAAAAGAATATCGCTGATTCTGTCGGTAATAATTCGGTTTATCTCTTCGGGCATGGCACTGTTGTAAGAGCGCAGTCCGGCTTCTACGTGAGCCACTTTTATATGCATCTTTTTTGCCGCCAACACTCCTGCCAGAGTAGAATTTGTGTCTCCGTATACCAACACAAGGTTGGGATTTTCTTTCAGCAAAACATTTTCGATGGTTTCCAGCATTCTGCCTGTCATTGCACCATGGGGCAGATTGCTGATATTTAGATTATAATCATATTTCGGAATGTGCATTTGTTCAAAAAAGATTTCCGACATATTCCTGTCGAAATGTTGTCCGGTATGCACAATTATTTCCCGGATCGATTTCTCTTTTTTTATCGCACGGCTTACAACGGCAGCTTTGATAAATTGAGGTCGCGCCCCCACTATGGTGATGATCTTCATTCTTGTTTTATGGTTTGTTGCGAAATATAATAAAGCAATGGGAAGAAAAAACAGAAAAACATAACGCCGGCTTGTTTTTCAAGCATCGACTCAACCAAAAAATTGATGCAGATAATCATTCCGAAGGCAAGAAAGAGTATATTTTTCTTTTTTGCTCCAACCCGAAACGGCAAAATCAAGATGAACAAAAAGCTCAATAATCCTGCAACGCCCAAGGTGGCAAATATTTGTAAATATTGATTGTGCGCATTATAATTTTCTTCGTATGGTATGGTATACCGGTTTGTTTTGTACTGTTTTTTCAGTTCGTCTTTCACATCGCCTGTTCCTACGCCCAAGGGCAAGTTTTTCATCGCCACTTTAACGGCGGCATTCCATATTAAAATGCGGACATTGGCTTTTTCGGGATTGGATACCGAAAAACTTTCTTTGTCCAATTCTGCTATCGTGATTTGCATGCGGTTGGCATCATGCGGGCGAAGGGCATAGATTCCGACAATGGCAATCCCCAAAAAGACAATGAAAATAAGGGTCTTGATATTTATTTTGTATTTGATGATGATATAAATTCCGCAGGTGAAAATGATGCTGCAAAAAGTCAAAATTCCGGCTCTTGAATCCAATAAAATTATTTCCGAGAGAAACAAAACAATGCCAATGTATCCGATTGTCTTTTCGTACCGTTTGAGTTTTTGTGTAAACATCAAGTAAGCGATAACGGCAAAAGAGAAACAATAATACATCGAAGCGTATGACGGATGATGAAACCATGAAGCGTTTGTATAATGAAAATGATAAAAACCGGGTGCTTTCATGTACAGAAACGATGAATGTGCCAGCGAAAGAACCACTGCCACGATGTTGCCAAGCACAAACAGCCGCAACACGGTCAACATTCGTTTTCGGGTGAAATAATCGGCATTCCACGAAAAAATAATCAAAGGAAAAAGCAATAGAGGCAACTTTAAAAAAAGGTCGGTTTTTCCGAAGTCGAAATTGGAAGTATACAACATTCCAACAAGATACAGCACATATAAACCGATACACAACACACAGGGAAGCAGACATTGGTTGGTTTTTATCCGGTGAAATTTCTTGCGAAAGTTGCCTTCTGCAAGCCACGATATAAACAAAACGGCTAACAGCGCAGGAGTATAGTTGAAATACGCAAGGCTTGGCGTAGAAAAGGGTAGAACACCCGCAAAAATGCACAGCACGAAGTATTGTAAATTGAGATATGTCTTGTTATCCACCAATATAAAATTTTTAATTTGCAAAGATATAATTTATCGGGTTACTTTTTTCGTTTTTGCAAAAGAAAATAAGATTTCCTCGTTATATATTATATCAACACTTCAACGATTAAAAATGTTATCTTTGTATTCATGGGTATTAGTATAATTACATGTCGAAATATTTATTTGTAACAGGTTTTTTGTTTTTTGTTTTTCTGCCGAAGGTATTGCATTCTCAACAATTAATATACGAGAGCAAGAAAGAGTTGGATTATTATTTTGATAAATCCGATGCCGCAAACGAGGCTGTTTTTGCTCTTTTGGGCGATAATCTTTCTGCGGGAGCGTATTTCAAATATCAATTGAGCGTGCAGACAGAAGTGTATAAGCAGCAAAACGGTTATTCTGTAAAGATAAAAACAGTTCGCAACGATGTGGTTTGCCGTTATCGGTATAAAGGATTTTTGTTGAATGATTTTATTGTGGCAGACAGGATAAGCGTTCAGGGGAATATTACAGGTTCGCAAACGTCTTTGTTGTATTTCGATATTAAAGAAAAAGAAATTTCTTCCTCAGATGTGATTTTGGATACGGTATTGCTGTCGGAGGGAGAATGGAGTTCTTTTCATTTTGCCGTTTCGGATATTCGGCTTTTTATGGGCGAAAAGGCAATTGTTCACCTGAAAGAGGGGTTGAAAAAGATAGATAATTTTTCTCGTTACGACAGTTTGCATGCCGATTGGCAGATGAGAATGGCACAGATAGATTTATCCAATATCGATATGATACCGGTTTATCGGTTTCGGATAGACGATTTGGAACAGGAATTGCTTCTTTACGACAAAAATGAATATGAGGTTTTGCTTGGGCGTTCGGGAAAAGACAATCAGGATTATTTGCACAAACGTTCCATTCTGTTCAACAAAGTGGAAGAGTTGAAATTGGATTTGTCGAAAAAGATGGCAGAAATGGACGCACTGATGTATCGGGAGGGGAAACGCTTTGAAGAAGAGGGCGATTTTGAGAAAGCCATTTTTTATTATAACCGTGCTTTGGATTACAACCCTTCGCATTGCGAAGCCTTGGAAAAACTGAGCGAGATTTACATTCACAACAATCTGCATCAGCAAAATCTGGAACTTTTTACGGGATTGAAAATGCGGGGTGCAGACATTGTTTGCGAATCGACATTGGCGAGCAGCGTTTGCGATTCGATGTGCATGAAAGTAAGTTCGTTGATAGTAAAACGAAATTATTATGATGCGATGAAATTTTTAGACACGCTGGAACAGCTTCTTTTTCAAGTGTCGGACACTTCGTATATGCGGATATATCACAATCTGAAAAAACAGGCTCAAGAGGGGATTTATGATTCTTATTTTGAGGTAATCGGGCGATCGATACGGAACAATAAGTTGGAATTGGGCAAAGAATATATTTACGGATTGTCGGATATTATGCGTCAGGGGGGAGACGAGCCATCGAAAAACGATAAATATATGCAGATGATGAATCGTTATCTTGCCTCTTACGGCGAAAAGGTGCGGCAGAATGCCGGAAACCGGAATTATGCTGCTGTTATTTCCGACAACGACAAGATGATAGTTTTTCTGGATTCCGTGTTGTATCCCTACGATAAAAAAATGTTTGAAGACAGCTATACGGCAAGTCATACGGCGGTTTATTTTGAAAAAAAGAAATATTCCGAGTTGGAAGCATCGGATTATTACGCCACATATTCCCGGTATATTTCGGCAACAGATCGCTTGCCCGACAACATTGCAGATGCAACAGACGTTGCCAACAGTCCTCATCATTTGCTTGCAAAGGCTATTTTGCGGTGGAACAATACCCGCACCGATTTCTCGATTTTGGATACGCTGTGGGAATTTTATCAAACCGACAACCGGTATGTGTTTTCGTACGATACGATTGTTTTTCCGCAGGCAATTCGGATTGTTTCGGAAACCGTTTCCAAGATCAATCAACACGCTTGGGGAAACGAATTGCTGCAAGCAAATACCTTGATCGGGAAGATAGAGCATATTGTTCCTTTTCTTCGTTTGCGGCAGACCGATTTTGTGTTGTTTCAGCGATACAATCAAACCAAAGAATTGGTGTATCACCGGTTTACGCAGCAGGCAGAGTCGGAATACAATGCTCTTGTCGCTAAGGTAAAGCAGTTTGCGGAAGCAAAAGATTATATGTTGGCTTATGCTTTGCTCAAAAAAGGCAATGTGTTTTTGGAACAAACCGTTTACATGGCTCATGTCGACCGACTGACCGAGCAGGTGCGTATCCCCGCCGTTTTTCAGTATAAAATGCTTATGGTGGAACAAAATTTGGCTTTGGGAGATTTTATTCAGGGGTTTATGCTTTATGAAGATGCGTATAATTATTTTGCAGAAAACAATATAAGTCAATACGATTTGGTTTGCGACAGCTTGCCTGTTTTTATTAAAAGTCGAAACAAAAAAGAGTTTCTTCAATCGGCGATAGTCTATTATATGAATGAAAACAAGTATATGAACGCGTTAGATGTGATGTTTTACACGGTTGATTTGGGCTATTCCGACAAAGATTTACAGATGAAATTGGGGAAAAAGATGAAATCGGCAGCGTATAGTTTGCATTCGTTGACCGAAAAATATACTTTTTCCCAAGCACATAAACCTTTTCTGGAAGGTTTTATCGGGAAGTCCAAAGCTTTTTGGTATCTCAAAGCCAATCAAAAGAAAGCCGAACAGTAAATGCAAGTCGATAATTTTTCAACAATTTTGCTGCAATGGTACGAAAAGCATAAACGCGAACTTCCTTGGCGCGGCGAAAAAACACCGTATAAGATATGGATTTCCGAGATAATACTTCAACAGACACGTGTGGCGCAGGGGTGGGATTATTATGTGCGGTTTGTAGAGCGTTTCCCCTCGGTGAGCGAGTTGGCGTTGGCGTCGCAAGATGAGGTGTTGAAATATTGGCAAGGCTTGGGATATTATTCCAGAGCAAGAAATTTGCATGCGGGTGCGAAATATATTATGGAAAAACATCACGGTATTTTTCCTCAAAAACATGCAGATATTTTGCGGATAAAAGGGGTAGGGGAGTACACGGCGGCGGCGATTGCTTCTTTGGCATTCGGGTTGCCTTATCCGGCGGTTGACGGAAATGTGTTTCGTGTCTTGACGCGCATTTTCGGCATAGAAACCCCTGTCGACACCTCAAAAGGCAAGAAAGAGATCACGGCGCTGGCAAATCGGCTGATCGACAAGAAGAGGGCGGGGACGTTCAATCAGGCGATAATGGATTTTGGCTCTCTGCAATGCGTCCCCTCCAATCCCGATTGCGAAAAGTGTTGTTTTGCGGCAATTTGCTACGCCAAAGCAAACAACCGACAGGCTGCTTTGCCGTTCAAAAGACAAAAAACAACGGTGAGGAATAGGTATTTCTACTATTTTTTTATTCAAGACAACGGCGATACTTTTCTGCAAAAACGAACGGAGAAAGACATTTGGCAAGGGTTGTACGAGTTCCCGCTGATAGAAAGCGATACCGAGCTATTGGAAGAGGCGGTTTTCTCGCAACCTCTTTTTCTGAAATGGACAGACAAATGTCAATGGCGGATAGAGGCGATTTCTTCGGTTTATAAACATCAATTAAGTCATCAGTTGATAGTGGCGAAATTCTTTACCCTCTCGGTGCGGACGGGAACGCTTTCTTTGGATAAAAACAGCATTTCTTTACCGCTAAATACATTAAGCGATTATCCCGTTTCTCGTTTGATAGAAAAATTTTTATAATGGTCAATGGTTAATGACGCAATTGTCTGAACTGTGATTTTTCAATAATTGTCAATTACACAATGATGAAACAAAAAAGCGCAATCTCAATAATCCCATGAATCCCAAAAATCATAGTTCAGACAAGTAAAAAAAATAGTAATCTTGTATTTCTGAAATAATTATGTTATCTTTGTGCCGTAATTTTTTAATTGTTGAACACAGAATATGACGACAATTGATGAGTGAACTTTGCGAAAGTTGAGTAAATGACACGAAAACAGGAAAATATGAAATATAAAATACCATTTCTACCATTAGATAAAGATGTGGAAACAAAAGTTGTTTTGCGTCAGCTAAACTCTGCCAATCGAAAATTAGCAGAGTTAAAAGGAGTGGCTTTAACTATTCCAAATGAAAATATTCTTATTAACACGTTGATTTTGCAAGAAGCAAAAGACAGTTCTGCTGTGGAAAATATCGTTACCACACACGACGATATATATAAGGCAGGATTAGATATGAAAAACATAATAGTCTCGGCTGCAGCAAAAGAGGTGGTTAACTATGCGGAAGCATTACGGTATGGGTTTCAACTTATCAGAAAAAACAAAATTCTCACAAATAACAATATCAAAGATATTCAAAGGAAACTTGAAAACAACACTGCGGGATTTCGTTCTGTGCCGGGAACAACTTTGAAAAATCAAATGGGAGAAGTTGTTTATACTCCGCCGCAGGATAAAAGAGAGATAGAAGATTACATGGAAAACTTGCAGGTATTTATAAATGATAATTCTGTATGTGATCTTGATCCGCTGATAAAAATGGCTCTCATTCATCATCAATTTGAAAGTATTCACCCTTTTTATGACGGAAATGGAAGAACAGGGCGGATTATCAATGTGTTATATTTGGTAATCAACGAATTGCTCGATTTGCCCATTTTATATTTAAGTCGCTATATTATTTCAAACAAAGTGGAATATTATCAACTTATTCAGCAAGTGCGTGATACAGACAATTGGGAGGCGTGGATTCTGTTTATTTTGAAAGGTGTGGAAGAAACGGCTCAACAAACAATAGAATTAGTTAAAGGTATTTCAGAACTGATGCAAGAGTATAAATTCAAAATTAGAAAGGTACTCAAAAAATCTTATAGTCATGAGCTTTTAAACAATTTATTCAGCCACCCTTATACTAAAATAGAATTTGTAATGACCGATGTTGACGTTTCTCGTCTTACTGCAACATCTTATTTGAACAAACTTGTCGAAGAAAAACTGTTATTCAAGTTAAAATCAGGAAAATACAACTATTATCTAAACATGCGTTTAATTGATTTGTTGAAGAATAGCAGTGATGATTTGCGAAACAAAAACATGGCACAAATAGAATCTGTAAACGCATAAAACTATACATGAGTAAAATAACATATATAGAAAATGGCAAAAA
>JAIRTU010000251.1 GCA_031254735.1 Bacteroidales bacterium
AAAAAAATGACAAAACTTTCAATGAAAATGCTTATTGCATGTGCCGTATTAGGAGTAGCAATTATTTTTGGTTTGATGTTCGGAATGCCGATGTACAACGTTTGGCAGCAGGAAATGACAGGAAAAGCAGAGTTTTCTCGTGCCGAACAAAATCGGAAAATCAAAGTGGAAGAAGCCAAAGCCGAAAAAGAAAGTGCAACTTTCCGTGCCGAAGCCGAAATTATTCGTGCCGAAGGCGTTGCGAAAGCAAATCAAATTATCGGCGGAAGTCTGAAAGACAACAAAGATTATCTGACCTATCTTTGGATACAGGCGTTGTACGATGAAAGCAATTCGGTGATTTACGTTCCAACCGAAGCCAATTTGCCGATTTTGGAAGCAACACGCATTGCAAAATAAACAGTTATGACAGAAAAAAATCTAGTCGAATGCTTTGAGTTGCTTGCCGACGAACAGCAGGCTCTTTTTCTGCAACATTTTTTCAAAACAGGAAAAGGACAATACGGCGAGGGCGACGTTTTTTGGGGGATTCGCGTTCCCGAAACACGCAAAGTTGCCAAAGCCTTTAAAGAACTTCCTTTTGATGAGATAAAGAAAGTGTTGCAAAATCCTGTCCATGAAATTCGTCTGTGCGGATTGTTGATTTTGACAGAGCAGTTCAAAAAGTCGAACGAGGAAAAGCGAAAGAAGATAGTGGAATTTTATTTGTCGAACACTCAACATATCAATAATTGGGATTTGGTTGATGTGAGCAGCTATTCTATTTTGGGAGTGTATCTTTTAGACAAACCTCGCGACTTGCTGTACCGGTTGGCGGCAAGCGAAAATATGTGGGAACAGCGTATTGCCATTGTCAGCACGTGGATATTTATTCGCAACGACGACTTTGCCGATACGCTGGCAATTGCCGAGAGTCTGCTCTGTCATTCGCACGATTTGATACACAAAGCCGTTGGCTGGATGCTTCGAGAAGTGTACAATCGGGATAAAGACATCATTTTCGATTTTATCAAAACGCATTACCGACAGATGCCGCGTACCACGTTGCGTTATGCTATCGAAAAAATGCCCGAAACTCAACGCAAAAATGTTTTACAGGGAAAATTTTAAATATGATGAATATTACGGTAAACGGAAAACCGTATCAAATGGACGAGCATTCTAATTTGATACATGTTTTGGAAAAAGTAGAAATCGGAAATCGTTTCGGAATGGCTGTTGCGGTAAACAATACCGTTGTTCCGAAAGGAGAATGGGAAAATCGTATCGTGGAAGAAAACGATAATATTGTGATCATCAATGCTATATCGGGAGGATAATACTTTGCGGATTGTGGTGATCACATCGCCGGATTTTGTGCGGGAAGAAACCGAAAAGATACATGCTTTGTTTGAGGCGGGTTTGGAAATTTTGCATGTCCGCAAGCCCAAAGCATCGAAAGAAGAATATATTCGGTTTTTGAACGGCATACAGCCGGTGTATCATGGTCGGATAAAAATTCATGAATATTTCGAGTTGGCGGACAGTCTGAATGTGTCGGGTGTTCATCTCAATGTTCGTTGTCCGAAATATGAGGGTGAAAAACCGCTGCAAATCAGCAAATCCTGTCATTCGTTGGAGGAACTTTCTGCTATTGACAAATACGATTATGTGTTTTTAAGTCCGATATTCGACAGCATTTCCAAGAAAGGATACGATTCCAATTTCTCGGCAGACGTCTTGAAAAAGGCTTCCGAGCAGGGAATTATCAACCGCAAAGTGATCGCGTTGGGAGGAATAAACCCCGCAACACTTCCGTTGGTGAAAAAATATGCTTTCGGAGGAGTTGCCGTTTTGGGAACAATCTGGCAAACAGAAAATGTTGCGGAAAACTTTTATCGATTGAAAAACGGATAAAGTGCAAAGAAATTTAAAGAAATAAAAAGCATAAAGCAATAATTTATGATGGACAAAAACCAATTACACGCATTTCGATTTCAGTTTATAACACATCAAAACAATAGGTACGATTACCTGCAATCGGCATTAATGGCATTGCAGGGCGGTTGTAAATGGATACAGTTACGAATGAAAGATACGCCGACAGACGTGGTGGAAAACGTTGCGTTGCAGGTGAAAAAACTCTGCCGCGAGTATCAAGCCGTTTTTTTGATAGACGACCATGTGGAACTCTGCAAAAAAATAAAAGCCGACGGCGTACATCTGGGCAAAGAAGATATTTCTCCCAAGCAGGCGAGAGAAATTTTGGGCAGCGATTTTATCATCGGCAGTACGTGCAACAGTTTTGAAGACATTGTTTTTCAAAGCAATATGCCGATCGATTACATAGGTTTGGGACCTTTTCGCTTTACCGAAACCAAGAAGAAACTCGATCCGATTTTGGGTGCGGACGGATATATAACCCTTGTAAACCAATGCCGCAACGCCAAAATTGATATTCCGATTGTTGCCATTGGCGGAATTAAAAGAGACGATATTTCTCGCCTTTTGCAAACAGGCATACATGGAGTTGCCCTTTCGAGTTCCGTTTTGCAAGCAGACAATCCGGTGGAAGAGACGAGGAAAATAAATCAAATTATTGGCAATAAATGACAAATATTGCCGAAATATAGTTATAGCATGACCGTAAAAATGAACATATTGTATTTCTTCAAAGGTTTCATAAACAAAATAAATAATAGAAAACTGTTGAAGTAAAATTTCAAAATGATGTACACCGTGAGAAAAATATTTTTTTACACAATCGCAACTCTTGTTTTGTCGGCAACGACAAACGGTAATGCCTTCTGTCAATCGCAAATGACTTTGAAAATAAGAACTTACAATAAAATAATGTTGGGTCTGTCAGGCGTCGGTGCGGTAACTATTGATTGGGGAGACGGAAAAAATGACAGTTACGAGCTTACAGATACATTTTTTTTATACAGTCATACTTATTCAAAATCATCTGTTTATAATATTACAATACTTGGAGAAAATGTCAAAGCCATGAGTTGCCGTTCAGATCAGGTAATAAAAATAGATGTCAGTAAAAATTTGATACTCACAAAATTAGATTGTTCATGGGGGCGATTAAAGCGATTGAACGTCAGCGAAAATACGGCATTAAAAGAATTGTATTGTGGATATAACAGATTGAAAAAGTTGGATGTAAGCCGGAATATTGCATTACAAATTTTGGATGTTGGTCAAAAAGGGCGGGCGATATATAGTTATAATCAGTTAAAAAAGATAGATGTCAGTAAAAATACGCTATTGGAAGAATTATATTGTGTTGATATTAAATTGAAATCCTTAAATGTGAATGAAAATAAAAAATTAACCATATTGAATTGTTCAAACAACAAATTGAAAATTCTGAATGTATGCAATAATAAAGAATTGATAAAATTGCATTGCCATAGTAATCAATTAAACAATTTAGACGTTTGTTCAAATATAAAATTAGTGGAATTATATTGCTCATTCAACAAATTAGACAGTTTAAATATTCGCCGTAATACGAAATTAATAATATTGAATTGCCATAATAATCAATTAAAAGGCTTGGACGTAAGTGAAAATGTAATGTTGACAGAATTGGTTTTATTGGACAATCAAATTTCTCGTTTGGACATAAGCAAAAATACGGCATTGAAAATATTAAATTGCGGAAAAAATCAACTGAAATATTTGGACGCCGGTCAAAACGCAGCATTGACCGATTTGTATTTTTATGAAAATCAAATAACAAATTTTGATGCAACTAAAAATATTATGTTAGAGTGGCTAAGCTGTGACAAGAATCAATTAACAATCTTAGATATAGGCAAAAAGCCGTTACTTATAGGATTAATGTGTGAATATAATAAATTAACAAGTATAGATATAAGCGAATGTCCTGAAATATCATGGTTTCTATCTTATAAGAATCAATTAACAACTTTAGATATAAGCAAAAATACAAAACTGTCAACTTTGGATTGTTCATATAATAATTTTCCAAAAGCAGAGTTGAATGCCATTTTCAACATGTTACATACAAATTTACCGAATGAACATAAATATATTTTTATAGGAGGAAATCCGGGTGCTGACATGTGCGATAGAAGTATTGCTGAAAAAAAAGGTTGGAAAATCGGATCGTATTCACATGACCTGTATATGTCTGCTTTTCCATCTGTTATTGATTAATAAAAAAATACGCTGTAACGCAGAATATCTTTACAAATTTTAAACATTTTTAAATACAACATGAAAAAGCTAATAATAGGAGGCAAAGAGTTTACATCTCGTTTGTTTTTGGGAACAGGAAAATTCAGTTCCAATGAGGTGATGAAACAGGCAATTTTGGCGTCGGAAACGCAAATGGTTACCGTCGCAATGAAACGTGTAGACCTTGACAACAAAGAAGATAATATGCTTCTTCATAT
>JAIRTU010000179.1 GCA_031254735.1 Bacteroidales bacterium
CTTCCATGTTGATATTTCCGCTGTTGTTTATGGAAAATGCTTTGTTGAAAGAAGACGCTTGGCAGGTAGTAGATCGTTTAGTTCCATTTATCGATGAAATAAAAAAACACAACGGAACATTGATAACGCTTTTCCACAATCAATCTTTCGGCGATGAGGGCAATGAACAAAAATGGAAAACGGCATACGAAGAATTGTTGCAGAAAATACTGTAAGGTTTTTTGAAAATGCCATTACCGAAAGAAAAAATCCTCAAAAGAAAAAATCACAAATTACGAAACGACAAACGTTGCCGGCGATTTTGAGGTTATCAATTCTGCAGACACTGTCTGCAGTTTTTCAACATGCTCATTGCCAACTCTTTGCGATTCTGCAGACACTGTCTGCGGAATTGACAATTGGTCTGTCAGCGGTTGACTTATTTGCAGTTCGGGAAACATCGTGTAAAACTTTTTGAAAAGCCATAAATTTCTTTCCGAAAATCCTTTGCCAAATTCGGCGGTCAGTTCTTTTGAGGCAATTTCAATCACATGTTTACCGTATTCGGCGCGTGTTTTTCCGTTTTGTTCCTGCTCTACAATGCGCTGACCGATAAGCCAATTTTGCTGCACCTGTGCAAAATTGATTGCCGAATACGTCATTTTGCGTGCCGAACCAATAATCTTTTTCAATTCGGAGATAAATTGATTTTCTTGTTTTATTATTCTTTTTTCTTTCATATCTTTATATTGCTAATCTGCATAATATTCTTGATTTTTGGGACTTTCGATCGCTGATTTTTATTGTTTATCCGAATAAATTTTCCGGTTTACTTTTCGTTATCACTTGCAAACCATTCGGCGTAAGAAGTGTCGGTTTCGTTTAGTCGCAAGCTGTACAGTTTGGCGTTGGCGGGAAGATGACTGTTTAAAATTTCGGCAAAAACAATAAGTAAAAGTTCGCTTGTCGGTTGAAAAGGAACGGTGATGATTTTTTGATAATGCTGTTTTAATGTTTCAATAATTATAGTATCGGTATGTTGATTTAGCACCAAAGCGTGGTCGTATTTATCAACAATCAATTCTCGAACCAATTTTTTAACATCTGAAAAGTCGATCAGCATACCTTTTTTTGGCGAAGTGTCATCTTTGGACGGCAATCCGATAAGGGTTACATGCAATTTGTAAGAATGTCCGTGTATGTTGCGGCACAGTCCGTCATAATTTTCCAAAGCATGTGCCATTTCAAAATGAAAGATTTTGGTGATACGTATATTTTGCATAACAACTGTTTTTATTCGTGATTTTCTTCCATGATGTCGGGACGGTTTTTTTGTGTTCGTTCAATGGCTTTTTGCAATTTCCATTCGGTTATCAGTTTCTCGTTACCCGACAACAACACATCAGGAACGGTATGTCCTTTAAAATCATAGGGTCTTGTGTATACAGGCGGCGACAGCAATCCGTATTGAAACGAATCGGACAACGCCGAAGTTTCATCGTTGAGTACGCCCGGAATAAGTCGCACTATCGCATCGCACAAAACCGCCGCCGGCAATTCTCCTCCCGAAAGGACATAATCGCCTATGGATATTTCTTTGGTGATGTATAAATTCCGAACTCTTTCGTCTATTCCTTTGTAATGTCCGCACAAAAGCATTAAATTTCCTTTCATCGAAAGTGCATTTGCCATAGACTGATTAAGCACTTCGCCATCGGGAGTGAGGAAAATAATTTCGTCGTAATCTCGCTGTTGCTGCAAATGTTCGATACAAGCGGCAACAGGTTCTATTTTCATTACCATTCCGGCTTCTCCGCCGTAGGGATAATCGTCCGCTTTTCGGTGTTTGTCGGTGCTGTAATTGCGTATATCATGCATTTCTACCGAAAAAAACTGCTTTTGTCGGGCGCGTTTCAAGATAGAATGAGCAAAGACGCTTTCAAACATCTGCGGAAAGAGAGTTAATATATCTATGTGCATAAATTATTCTTCATATTTATATCCAACGCCTTTTACGGTTTTTATGTTGCCGATGCCTGTTCGTTCGCGCAAGCGACGAATATGAACGTCTATGGTTCGATTGCCCACAATTACATTATCGCCCCAGATAATATCGTAAATTTCACTCCGCCGAAACACTTTATTGGGCTTGGACGCCAATAAATACAGGAGTTCAAATTCTTTACGAGGCAAAACAACGGTCTCGCCCAGACATTGAACGGTATACGATTCTTTGCTGATAAAAACATCTTTCCGCTGTATTTCGCCCGAATTGTCAGCGGGCGACTGCAAGCGACGAAGTAAGGATTTTACCTTAGAAATCAGCATTTTAGGTTGAACAGGTTTGGCAATATAATCGTCCGCACCCGCATCGAAGCCGGAGATCTGCGAATAATCTTCCGATCTCGCCGATAAAAAAGAGATAATCACATCACTAAAATCCGGCAATAGCCGCAGTTGCTCACAAACCTCTATTCCGCTCATGCCCGACATCATCACATCTAACAAAATCAAATGCGGCTTGACTTTCATTGCCTGTTCGATAGCCATTTTCCCATCGGTTGCGGTATAGACGTCGAAACCTTCTTTTTCCAGATTATAACTTATAAAATCAAGAATGTCCACCTCATCGTCAACCAGTAAAATACGAATGTTGCCTGTCTGTTCTACCATTGTTACAAATAAAATACAAAGATAATCATAATCTGCTTATCGCT
>JAIRTU010000197.1 GCA_031254735.1 Bacteroidales bacterium
GTGATGGAAGAAGTCCGCAAGATTTGCAGTATCGACAATGTGAAATTCACGCGAAACGATCCGGTCATTCAATATATTGGAAAAGAAATAGATGAGGTGTATTTGGAAAAACTGAAAACTTTATCTTTGTGTCCCGACAGCATCGAAAAACAGGCAGATCTGCATATTGTTTACAGTCCGCTGCATGGGACAGGTGTGGAACTTATCCCCAAAGGATTGCGGAAATTTGGGTTTAAGAATATTCATTTGGTAGAAAAACAGGCTGTCTCCGACGGCAATTTCCCGACGGTTGTTTCGCCCAATCCCGAAGAAAAAGAAGCCCTGTCTATGGCGTTGGAACAGGCAAAAAGCACAAATGCCGATTTGGTAATGGCTACCGACCCCGACGGCGACCGCGTTGGAATTGCCGTAAAAGACAACAAAGGCGAATTTGTGCTGCTCAACGGAAATATGACCGCCGCTCTGATAGTATATTATATGTGTAAAATGTTGCACGAGAGCGGGAAAATTACCGAAAAACAATACATCGTCAAAACCATTGTTACTACCGAACTGTTGGTGGAAATCGCACGGAAATACGGCGTGGACAGTTACGATGTGTTGACGGGATTTAAATATATTGCCGACAAAATCAGAACATTGGAAAGCGAAAAAGAATTTGTTTGCGGCGGAGAAGAAAGTTACGGCTATTTGGTTGGTGATTTTGTCCGCGATAAAGATGCGGTTATCTCTTGCTGTATCATTGCCGAAATTGCTGCTTGGGCAAAAGAACAGCACAAATCGCTTTTCGATATATTGACCGATATTTATATTGCGTTCGGCTATTATAAAGAACATCTGCTTTCGTTAACCAAGAAAGGACAAAACGGCGCAATGGAGATAAAACAAATGATGAATACCTATCGGAACAATCCGCCCAAAACCATCAACGGCATGAAAGTTACGCAGATAAACGATTATCTGCTGTCGGTATCGAAAAATCCGGCAACCAATACGGAAGAGAAAATCGATTTGCCTGTTTCTGATGTGTTGCAGTTCTTTTTGGAAGACGAGAGTAAAATCACGGTTCGTCCCTCGGGAACAGAGCCCAAAATAAAATTTTACTTCGGCGTGAAAACCAAACTCGCAAACAAAAACGACCTCGACAAAACAAGCCTGTTGCTCAACAACAAACTCGAAGCAATTATTGCAGATATGGGGTTGAAGAAATAGTGATCAGTTGTTAGCGGTAAGTGGTTAATTACGCATTGACGACACGAAAGAGCATAATCCCAGTTCAGACAAAAAAGAAACAAGCTGCCCGAAGGCAACTTGTTACATAGTAATATTTACCAAATAAAAATAAACTTACATACCTAAGGTTGCGACCATAACGGCTTTAATGGTGTGAAGACGGTTCTCTGCCTCGTCGAAGACGATGGACATATTCGATTCAAATACGTCTTCGGTAACTTCCATAGCTTCCAAGCCGAATTTTTTGTGAATATCACGACCTACCGACGTCTCCAAGTTGTGGAAGGCAGGCAAACAATGCAAGAATTTCACATTGGGATTGCCGGTTTTCTTTACCACGTCCATATTCACCTGATAGGGTTTCAGGAGTTCGATGCGTTCTTTCCACACTTCTTCGGGTTCTCCCATCGATACCCAAACGTCGGTATACAGAAAATCAACTCCCTTTACCGCTTTTTCTACGTTGTCGGTGATTGTGATTTTCCCGCCTGTTTCTTTTGCGATGGCTTCACATTTTTTCACCAATTCTGCATTCGGTTGGCAGTTTTTGGGTGCGGCAGCACGAAAATCCATTCCCATTTTGGCAGCACCTACCATTAAAGAATTGCCCATGTTATTCCGAGCATCGCCCAGATAACAAAACGAAACCCGATTCAGCGGTTTATCGCTGTGTTCCATAATGGTTAAAAAATCAGCCAGAATTTGTGTCGGGTGAAACTCGTTGGTCAAGCCGTTCCAGACAGGAACGCCCGCATATTCTGCCAGCGTTTCAACAATTTCCTGATCGTATCCGCGATACTCTATTCCGTCGTACATTCGTCCCAACACGCGTGCGGTGTCTTTCATCGATTCTTTTTTCCCCATTTGAGAGCCGGAAGGTCCCAAATACGTTACGCCTGCCCCTTGATCCATTGCTGCCACTTCAAACGCGCAGCGGGTGCGGGTAGAATCTTTTTCAAACAACAACACAACGTTTTTTCCTTTTAACATTTGCTGTTCTGTGCCTGCGTATTTCGCTTTTTTGAGCGATGCCGACAACTCCAACAGGTGTTGTATCTCTTTTGGAGTGAAATCCAATAACTTTAAAAAACTTCTGTTTCTAAGATTAAATGCCATATCTCTTTATTATTACTATTATATTTTTCAAGGTTGCAAAAGTACAATTTTATTGACAATCTATGCACACTATTATCGTTTAGATGCATTAATTTTTTTTATATCCAAACTACAAACAGCACACAAAGCACGAAAATACCTCTCTACGACCCCTTCAAAGTGGAGATTATGTTTTTTTGTTTATAAATATATTTATCACATTCATTATATTCCAACAGATAAAATGACGTGCGTGGGGTGGACAGGATTTTCAAAACAAGATTTACGTGTTTCAAGCGTTATGTAATTGTACGGAATATTTTTGGTACTTTATAACGAAAAATCAATCTGTTGAAAACAGTAAACAATATGCATTATTTGATAGCACCTTCATTATTATCTGCCGACTTTGGCAATTTGCAGCGGGATATTTCCATGATAAACCAAAGTAAAGCCGATTGGTTTCATCTTGACATTATGGACGGTAATTTTGTCCCCAATCTTTCTATTGGCTTTCCGGTGTTGAAAGCTGTGGTGGAACATGCCCGCAAGCCTTTGGATATTCATCTGATGATAGTCAATCCCGACAGGTATATCGAGCGTTTTTGCACGGAAGCAAAGGCAAACTATTTAACCGTTCATTACGAAGCATGCACACATCTGCACCGAACCGTTCAAAACATCAAAAGTTTTGGCGTGAAAGCCGGCGTGTCGCTCAATCCGCATTCGCCGGTGTCTTTGTTGGAAGATATTATAGAAGAAATAGATTTGGTGCTGCTGATGTCGGTAAATCCGGGTTTTGGCGGACAGCAATTTATTAAACATACTTATAAAAAGATTGAAAGATTGAAGAATATGATACGTCAGTCGGGCAGCAATGCGTTGATAGAAGTAGACGGCGGCGTAGATTTGAACAATTATAAATCTTTGATAGATGCGGGCGTAGATGTGCTTGTTTGCGGAAACACCGTGTTTTCTTCCGACAATCCCATCGAAACCATTGCTCAATTGAAATCATAAGACACAACATGAATTTTTTGAAAAATGAATACTAAACAACTTTTGTTTTTTTGCACAATATGCCTGTTCTTTATCGACAATACGTTTTCTCAATCCACAGGAAACAAATACGTACCCAAAGGTTTTGACTTTTTCTTTAATTCGGGAATGTACAAAGGACATAAATTCAATGCGAATTATTACCGCGGCATCCCCGATGAAATGAATAGAAGATATGGCGACCCCGATATTAATTATATTTTCGGCAATAAATATTGGATGGACGATATGTTGAATTTGATCGATGCGAACAATACCGGCATTATCCTCGAAAAGCCGAGTGTTCACTTGTCGGAGATGCGTTATGGTCTTGCTTTTTATTTTGAAGTAGGGGCAAGATACCGTTTCAATGAAAGTTTTATGTTGAGTTTCCTTTTCGGTCAGGCTCGTCTGTCGGCGTCCGGCACTGCCGGCTTGGGGTTTAAAGGGACAGGCGTAAATTTGGACATGGGAACGGTCTATTTGCAATATCCCGTAATCGGAAAAGAGCGAAGGAATTTCTTTCAGGCACAGATAACGTACCTTTTTCACACCACCATTGATTACATTTTTCCTTTTGTGGATTTGGGCGTGCATCTCAACAGCGTAAAAGTGATGAGTTCGGAATTGTTTATCGAAGAAGTGCCTTTTGATATGATCAATCGGTACGAGGACGGCTATTCGTATGTGCCGGGAGATAATGCACAGGAAAT
>JAIRTU010000226.1 GCA_031254735.1 Bacteroidales bacterium
TTTTCCCCAATCCTGCCCAAACGCAGTTTACTGTTACTCATACGGAAAATGCAACTATTACATTGTATAACTTAGTGGGACAAAAAGTACGGCAACTTGCAGGAAAAGAAGAAAATACCATTATCTATACAGAAGACTTGCCACAAGGCGTCTATCTACTGAAAATAGAAAAAGGAAATGCCGTCCTTACCAAAAAAGTACAGATAATACGATAAAAATAATTTGTATGATTACACAAATAAAGACGTTGCAAGCAACGTCTTTTTATTTTGTATTGTCCCATAAATCCCAGTTCAGACGGCGTGAAAGTCCCCTTCAGGGGATTTAGGGGCAAAAACAGTGATTAGTGGTAAGTTGTTAGTGGTTAGTTCCGCAATGATGAAACAAAAAACCCTAATCCCAAAAATCACATTAATCCCATAAATCACAGTTCAGACAAAATAAATCCCAGTTCAGACAATTAACCATTATATTTTATTCTTCGCTATAAATTATTGAGAGGACAAGTTTTCCGACGGTGGAGAGTGTTTCTCTGTCGATATTGTCCATGTTGTCGCGGAGGGTGTGCCAATGTCTGTTGAAGCCTGTCCCTGTTGAAGCGTCCCATTCGATGATGTCAACCATGGGAAGGTTGCGGATATTGTTCACATAAAAATGGTCATCGATGATAGGGGCGGTTTCCTGATTTTGAAAATAAGCAGAAAAACCAAGCGTATTGGCTCTGTTCCAGATTTTACTCACAATATCGGGGGCGTATTGACGAGAGACCCCTTCGCGGGTGAATATCGCATTTCGTCCGCCTACCATATCCAGCAAGATGCCGTATTTTGCGGAATAATTGTTCACATGCGGATTTTTCGCCCATGCCTGCGAACCCAAACACCAAAAATTATCTCCATAGCTGTGTCGTTCATCTTGCGGTTCGCCGTAATCTTCCAGATCGAAAAAGATAATGTCCACGCCGATAGTCGGGGCTTTCATCTGCAAGCGGCGAGCCACTTCGAGCAGAACGCCCACGCCGCTTGCACCGTCGTTAGCACCGTCGATGGGGGTGCGGCGGTTTGCGGGATCGGGGTCGTGGTCGGCATAGGGGCGACTGTCCCAATGTGCCGCCAACAAAATACGCTTGCGGGCTTGGGGCTTGAATATGCCGATGATATTCCTCCCTTTCAACACCGTTCCGTTGTACGCTTTTGCCGAGACAGGTTGAACGGTTACCGTATCGGCAAACCGACCGAGTGTTTGCAGCAAATAATCTCCGCATGCGGTGTGTGCCTTGGTGTTGGGAACACGCGACCCAAACAAGACCTGTTGCTCTACAAAATAATACGCCGAATCTTTGTCGAAATCGGGTGTTTGTATACTTATTGTTTTCTGTTGCGAGCTGCTGTTCGGCTGTTTCTCTTTTTGATTGCAGCCTGTAAGTGTCGCAATTATTATCCATAATGCCAAGAAACCGATATTTTTCATTTTCTTTTTTTTTGTTAAACGTATTTATCTCCTTTTTGCATTTGCACATCGCTGACAAACTGACGGATTTGCTGTTCGTCCTGTTTTTTGCAGATCAGCAACGCATTATCGCTTTCGGAAACGATATAATCTTGAAGTCCCTGCACCACCACCACTTTTCCTTTCGGCGTGTTGATGATACAGTCGTTGGTGTCGTAGGTGAAAACGTCTTTGTGTGCGTGGACGGCATTGTTGTTGTCGTCGTGTTTGAGCTGTTCAAAGAGCGAACCCCACGTCCCCAAATCCGACCACCCGAAATCGGAAGACAGCACATGTACGTTTTGTGCTTTCTCCATAATACCGTAATCTATCGAGATCGAGCGGCATTGTTCGTAGATCGTGCGTATGACTTGCTGCTCTTCCGACGTATTGATTTTGTCGGCTTCCCGGTCAAACAAATCTGCCACGTCGGGAAGAAAAATCTCAAAAGCCTTTTCTATCACAGGCAGTCTCCATACAAAAATACCTGCATTCCACAAGAAGTTTCCGCTTTCCAAAAACTGTTTTGCCAAATCTATTTCGGGTTTTTCGGTGAACAGTTTCACTTTGGAAATACGCGGTTCGGGTGCGTATTTATTGTTTTCGTCAAACTGAATATAACCGTATCCCGTGTCGGGACGTGTGGGACGAATGCCCAATGTCAACAGCCACGGATTGTTTTCCGCACACGAAATCGCCGCTTGGATATGATTGACAAAAGAGGCTTCGTTCAAAATAATATGGTCGGACGGTGCGACAACGATATTGGCATTGGGATTGTGTTTCTGGATTTTATAGTTGGCGTATGCGATGCAGGGTGCTGTATTTCTCCGCATCGGCTCTAAAATAATCTGCTCGTCCGAAAGTTGCGGAAGCTGTTCTTTTACCAAATCATAATATATTTCGTTGGTAACGATATAAATATTTTCGACGGGACAAACAGGTTTAAACCGGTCTACTGTCATTTGTATCAACGATTTTCCCATTCCCAAAATATCAATGAACTGTTTTGGGCGAGATGTTTTGCTCAGAGGCCAAAAGCGGACGCCCACTCCGCCTGCCATAATTACGCAATAATTATTTTTGTTTACCATATATGTGTTTTAATGTTTAGTTTTTGATTTGCAGCTTCTCCTATTGCCCGAAAGAAAACGTTTCGCCGTTGCCGGCGGCACAATGCAAGGCAGAGTGTGGCTGTAATATATTGATAATTGTTTATTATTCATTTTTATCCTTTTGGGGTAAACAGACTTCCAACAAAGGGTGGCAGCGATACATTTTTTTTGTTTTCAAATCTTTACACAAATAATATTTTCGCAACAACTTTTGTTTTTCCATACATTTTCCCTCGTGCAAAAATACAGTATTTTCCGGTATCTCTTCCAAGTGTATTGTATGGTGAAAGCTCAATGTGTTTTCATTATATTTCTGCAATGTTTTGGTCAGCTGTACGTCCATAAAGTCGCTGCTTTTTATGTTTTGCAAATGACGGCTCAACGCTGTTTTTATGTCATCGGGAAAAATATTCAATGCCAAAAATTGTTTGATCAGCAGCATAAAGCAGTATTTCCATTCTTTTCCGTGCGACCGTGCTTTGTAGTTTGTCCAAGCGTGCATGTGTGCAATTTCGTGAAGCAGGGTAAGCAGAAAGGTATATTTGTTCAAATCGCCGTTGACTGTAATTTGGTGCAGGTTCGACTGCCGTCCGGGTCGGCGGTACGAGCCGTGAATGCGTTTGCGGGGATTGGTAATTTTCAACTGAACAGGATACTTCTCCAACAGCAGGCAAACGTTTTCTACCGCATCGGAGGGCATATATTTGTACAAAATCGTTTTATCCGATGTAATCATACGTTTTTGTGTGGTCATTATTTTTTTGAAGATGTTCGTGAGAAAATTTTGGACAGTCGCATTTTTTGCGTTTTTGTTTGGGAGGATATTTTTTGCTTGCACAAGCAGAAAGCGTCCCGACAAAAAGCAAAACAGCCACCAATCTGATAAAATAACGAAATGCCATACTCGAATAATTTTTTATTTTCCTATACTAACATTTTTTTCGGCTGAATATTATTCTTACGACAGTAAAAAATGTAACTTTGCACTTTCTCGAAATCGAACGCATGATTTTGTTATTATAAAAACAAAGGTTAAAATTATCGAATGAAAATACTTCAATTTATCGGAGAATATCTTTTATTTATGCGGCGTGTGTTTGCGCGTCCTGAAAAGATGTCTTATTTTCGGAAGCAATTGATAGAAAATATCAATTCGTTGGGTTTGGGTTCGCTGTTGATAGTAACGGTGATCTCGGTGTTTATGGGTGTTGTGCTTACCATTCAAACGTCTTTACAGACCGAAGGACCTTGGATACCCACTTGGACGGTGGGTTTTGTGGTGCGGCAATCGGTTATTTTGGAATTTTCTCCAACCATTATCAGTTTGTTTTTGGCGGGGAAAATGGGTTCGAGCATCGCTTCGGAGATAGGCACGATGAAAGTTACCGAGCAGATAGACGCTTTGGAAACGATGGGGATCAATTCGGCGTCGCATTTGATGCTGCCCAAGATTGTTGCCTGTGCGTTGGTAAATCCTGTTTTGGTGATTATCAGTATTTTTTTGTGTTTGATAGGCGGTTGGTTTGCCTGTGAATTTATGTCTACCATTCCGGCGGAACAATATATCGAGGGTTTGTTGGCATTTTTCCGAGCCTACGATGTGTATTATGCGTTGATAAAGACCTTTGTTTTTGCCGTTATCATTGCTTCCGTTTCGGGTTTTTGCGGCTACAAAGCCGAAGGCGGTGCGTTGGAAGTGGGGCGTGCAAGTACACACGGCGTTGTCAACAGCAGTTTTGCCCTGTTGTTTTTCAATGTGTTGTTAACCGAAATATTCCTTTGAAGATTATGATAGAAGTTTTACATTTATATAAATATTTCGACGGAAGAGAAGTGTTGAATGACGTTTCGCTTACGTTGGAGGCGGGCAAAGCCAATTTGATTATCGGGCAAAGCGGTTCGGGAAAAACGGTGTTGATGAAGTGTTTGATAGGTTTATACACACCCGAAAAAGGTGCTATTCTGTATAATGACCGCAATTTTGTGGAGTTGAAAAAGAAAGACAGAAATGTTATCCTGCAAGAAATGGGCGTTCTTTTTCAGGGCGGGGCGTTGTTCGACTCGATGACGGTGGAAGAAAATGTGATGTTTCCTTTGACGATGTTCACCGACAAATCGGCGGAAGAGCGGGAAGAGCGGGTGAACTTTTGCCTCAAAAGAGTGGATTTGGAAAATGTCAATCATTTATATCCGTCGCAAATCAGCGGAGGAATGAAAAAGCGGGTCGCCATTGCGCGGGCTATTTCGCTCAATCCGCAATATCTGTTTTGCGACGAACCCAATTCGGGACTTGACCCCAAAACCTCATTGATTATCGACCAGCTGATTTACGAAATTACGCAAGAATACAATATCACTACCGTTATCAACACGCACGATATGAACTCGGTGATGGAGATCGGCGATACGGTTTCGTTTATTTCGCGGGGAAAATTGGCTTGGAAAGGAAGCAATAAAGAGATTTTGGACGCCGACAACGAAGAAGTTTTGGATTTTATTTACGCTTCCAAATTTGCCAAACATCTATACAGAAAAACACATACGAGTGATTAACGTTAACGGTTGGTTGTTGTCATGAAAGTATTGGACGTCATTATTTTATTAGCCGTTATCTGGTTTGCAATTCGCGGGTTTAAAAAAGGTTTTATCGGAGAATTGTTTTCCCTTTTGGCATTGATAATCGGCGGGTGGGCAACGGTGCATTTAACCGATTATACCTGTTCGCTGTTGCATTGGGACAATCCCGACAAATGGTTGTTGGCGGCAGGAATTACTTTTATGGCGGTGGTGGTGATAGTGTTGCTGGTGGGAAAACTGTGTAAATCGGTTTTTAATTTTGTCTTGCCTGAATTTTTCGACAAACTGTTGGGTTTGGTTTTCGGCGGCGGAAAGGTGATCGTGTTGGTTGGGATATTGTTTTACTTTGTTTCAAACGTGGATATGCAGGAAAGGATATTGACTGCCGACAGAAAATCTTCGTCCTTTTTCTACCGTCCGTCGTTGAAAGTGGCGGAATTTCTGCTGCCGCAATTTGACAGGTTGAAGCAATACCATTTTAAATTTAACAAAAAAGAAGACATTGTCCGATGATCAAAGTGGGGATTACAGGAGATATGGGTTCGGGCAAAACAACGGTTTGTCGTGTTTTTCAACATTTGGACGTGTCGGTTTTCGATAGCGACAATCGGGCAAAACAATTGTATGACAAAGAAGATGTTAAAGAGAAAATCTGCCTGCTGTTCGGAGACGGATTGCTTTCCGACAGGGGAGAAGTAGACCGGAAAAAATTGGGTCAGCTTGTCTTCTCCGACCCTAAACGCTTGCAGGCATTGAATGCGATGATACACCCTTTGGTGTTGGAAGAATATGAAAAATGGACAGAGAAGCACAAAAAAGAACGTTACACGCTGTTTGAATCGGCTTTGTTGTATTCCTGCAATCTGACGCATCTTTTCGATAAAATCATTTTTGTGGAGGCGTCGCAAGACGTGCGAATACGGCGAGTAATGGAGAGAGATAACACTTCTTTGTCGCATGTTTGGCAGCGTATCGAGCAACAATCTTTTGAAAAAAACGAATTATTCAAGCCCGATTATTTCATTTTTAATGA
>JAIRTU010000240.1 GCA_031254735.1 Bacteroidales bacterium
ATACGGTATGCGAGCCTGAACGCCTTCCATTTCCATCACCGACTCTATCGAGCGAAAATAAAAATGCAACTGTTTCATTCCCGATGTTTTCATCTGCGAATTTATGCGGCTGTTCATCAGCGATTCGGCAAATTCTTGAAAGAAATCTTTCATAATCGGACGTTCGATAAGTGCATAATCGGAAATTTCTGCCAACTGTGCCGCTTTTTTGACAGCAACGTCTATTCCGCCAAGCGTATCCGCCAAATTCAGTCTCAGGGCGTCTACTCCCGACCAAACACGTCCCTGACCTATGGAATCGACATACGATTTTGAAATATTTCGTCCGTCAGCCACACGTTGCGTAAAGAGCGAATAGGTGTTTTCGACATATTGCTGCATAACCGCACGTTCGTAGTCGGTCATTCGACGAGTGGTAGAAATAGCATCGGCGTGAGCATTGGTTTTTACGCGATCGACAGTGATACCCAATTTGTTCGACAGCAGATTGCCCACATTGGGAATCACGCCAAATACGCCAATCGAGCCTGTAATGGTGGTAGGTTGAGCCACAATATAATCTGCCGCACAAGCGATATAATATCCGCCCGAAGCAGCATAATCACCCATAGAAACCACCACCGGTTTTTCCTGTTGTGCAAGTTCGACTTCTCGCCAGATAGATTCGGAAGCCAACGCACTTCCTCCGCCCGAATTTATGCGGAAGACAATCGCTTTTATGTTTTTATCTTTGCGAGCTTTTGCAATTTCTTCTGCCGTAGACCAACCGATAGACTTGGAATCGCCTTTTCCGTCGATAATATTGCCTTCGGCATAAATAATTGCTATCTTTTCTTGTTGAACTTTAACCTGCGGAATGGTTTTTTTGTATTCTTTCAGCGAGACAAAACGAATGTCTTGGGCAGAGTCTAATTCCAAAGCGAAACGAACCGTATCTAAAAACTGATCTTTAAAAATCAAATTATCCACAAAACCTTTGGACAACAGCAACGCATTGTTTTGAAACATCAGCAGACTGTCGCAGGCAACATTTATTTCATCTGTTGTCATCGAACGACTTTTGCTGATATTGTCAACGATATGATTCCACATCGAACCCAAATACACCTGCACCTGCTCTTTGTTTGCCTCACTCATTTTGTCCAGCATAAAAGGCTCTACCGCACTTTTATACGTTCCATGACGGACAATTTGCACTTCTATGTCTAATTTATCGAGCAGATTTTTGTAAAAAACAATTTCCGAAGCCAAGCCTCTAATATCCAACAGCCCTTGCGGGTGAAGATATATTTTGTCGGCGGCTGTTGCCAGATAATACGATTTTTGAGTTAATCCGTCGGAGTAGCAGTATACAAATTTTCCCGATTCTTTAAAGTCGAGCAATTGGTTGCGAATTTCTTCCAACGTGGCAAACGAACTTGTAACGGCAGAAAAATCCAAATAGATACCACTGATGTTGGCATCTTCTTTCGCCTTTTTGATAGCGGCGATAATGGTGTTGAGACCCACCGCATTGGGGTTGGAAAACATTCCGGGAAGAGCGTACTGCTCAAAAGGATTGTCTACCGCCCTTTCTTCTATGGTAACGTTGTTTAACTCTAACTTCAAGACCGATTTTGGTGCAATAACCGTAGCTTTTCCTTCCGAAGCCAAGATTGATACGGCAAAAATCATAGAAATAAATCCCATCAAAAGGAACATAACTATCATGGCAAGCAATGTTGCCAAAAACATTTTAAAGAAATTTTTCATCGTTTGATATTTTTTTAATTAATTAATTTATTATTTTGATTGAACAGTTTACTCATTGATGATTTTCTGCCAAAATATTTGTCTGCAAGCCTTGCGGAATATATCCCGGAAATTTCTCTGCTTTTGTTTCGGCTGCATTCATTTCGGATATTAATCTTTATTTTTGCTCACAAAAATTCTTTCTGTCTTTTCTCCCTGTTTAAAGCATGAAGACAGTCAAAAACTTTTTTGCTTGGCAACAATCGTTTTTTATTTGATGTATGAATATCGACACAAAGTTAACGTCTAAATTCTCGAATATTGCCAAAATTGATATTCATTCGTACCGTGATAACATGATGACACATTGCCGTAAAGGGATAGATAACGTCTTTTTCGGCAGGGTCTGTTCCCAGATATTCTTCACGTTCCATTTTTGGGTTGTAGTTATAAAACGTCTTGATATTAAATCCATACGTAATCATGGCTGTAACTCGCTGTATATCTTTTGTCCGATGCTTGTATTGTGCAGGAAAGGCAATTCCTATTTCGGGACGGATATAAAAATTGGAGTAAGCGTTGGATATATTGTTTTTGGTGGCGTATGCAAATTGCAATGCAATACCATAGACAAACGGATTTAAATCTATTCCGCCAATATAGCTGCAATGGAAAGTCCCTATTGCATTGTGAACTTGATACCCGCCATGATCCATGCCCAACCCCATTTGATAGGTTACACTCTGCTGCATAAATCGATTTCCTACGCCGTAATACTGACTTGCCACATATCCCAGACCTGCCATCGGTACGATACTCACCGCCTGATCGAGCCTTGCGGAAACACCGGCGCCCGCATGTATTGTCAAACCATGACGAATGAATGTCATATTTCTTCCGCCGACAGAAAAATTATTTCGCTTCCCTCTGCGGTTCGATTGACCGTATAAGTCGTTATCACATACCTGAACCGCAAACAAAACCGCTGCAAGAGCCGCTATACCCAATCCTTTTGGAAACATTTTAAAAAAGTCCATTTTCGTTATATCATTTAAATATACGCAAAAGTACAAAATTATTCATTTGTTTCGTGAGATTTCCGGCAAAAAAATAAAAGAAATTTTTTTCGTAAACCGAAAATCGAATGTTTTTCTCGGAAAATCAATGCTAAAAACAATGACAAAAACACTTGGCAGACAGATTACTACCAAGTGTTTTCCGGTACATCGCGACAGTTTTTACTATCCTAATCTTTCAAAGATAAAATCGTAAAGACTTCCGAATGTTTTTACCGAAGCAATTTCCTGTCCTTTGAGTTTTACTCCAAATTCTCCTTCTATCAAAGCCACCATGTCTACCAGCGACAAACTGTCGAGGTCTAAGGTTTCTTTAATGTCTGCCTCCGGAGTAATCGTTTCTATATCTACCTCAAACTCATCGGCTAATGCTTGGTTTACTTTGTTGATTAATTCTTGTTTTTCCATTTTTTTTACGTGTTTATTTCAAAAATTGATTATAAATTTTTAATTACAAGTGTCGAATTAGTGCCGCCAAATCCAAAAGAATTGGAAAGAAACATATCGAAATGTTTGCTGATACGCATCGGAGGAATATTCAATTTGGCAGAAAACTCGTCCGGGTTTTCAAAGTTAAGATTGGGAGCGATAAAATCGTTTTTCATCATTAACATCGAATAAATCACTTCACTTGCTCCTGCCATCCACATTTCATGCCCCGTCATCGATTTGGTGGAAGTAACCTCCGGTTTGTAATCGCCAAACACATTGGCAATGGCTTTGGCTTCGTTTTGGTCGCCCACCTGCGTAGAGGTGGCATGAGCATTGATATATCCAATATCGCGAATGTCGATATTTGCTTCTTTGACAGCCATGAGCAACGAACGGCTTGGACCGTCCACATTCGGGACGGAGATATGGTCGCCGTTGGAAGAAAATCCATATCCGCAAATTTCTGCCAAAATGGGCGCTCCGCGTTTCATTGCCGATTCGTAACTTTCGATAACAACGGTTGCCGCACCACCGCCCGGAACCAAACCGTCTCTGTCGCGGTCGAAAGGGCGAGAGGCTTTTGCGGGTTCGTTTTCCCGCACCGAAAAGGCACTGATACCGTCAAAACTGCCTACCGAAAAAGGATTTACTTCCTGTGCCCCTCCGCAGATGATACAGTCTTGCAATCCCCATTGGATCAACAGACTGCCCAATCCTATGGCATGCGATCCGCTCGCACAAGCCCCCGAAACCGTCAGGTTGATCCCTTTGAGTTTGAAAATACATGCCAAATTCATCGTTACGGTAGAGTTCATCGATTGAAAAATAGCACCCGAACCTATCAGGGTGGTATCTTTCTTTTCCCGCATGGTATCCACACTTTTCACAACGGCGTCGGCGCTGCTGTCGTTCCCATACAAAAGCCCCACTTCGTGCGTGTCGAGATAATCCTGTTCCAACTTCGCATTTTTCAAGGCTTCCACCGTTGCCATGTACGCATAATTTCCTTCTTCGGGAATGTATACACGTTGATTTCGGCTAAGCAATCCTTTCAGGTCGGGGACTTCCAAATATGCCGTCAATCCCGAACGAAACCCCAACTCTTTGCGGGAAGGATCGAATACGATCCCCGATTTTCCGTTGTAAAGCGATTGTTTTACTTCTTCGAGGTTTTTCCCCAAACAGGAATAAATACCCATTCCTGTAATTACAACTCTTTTTTTCATGTCAATAATTATTTTATTTCAATATATTATCCAACGATTTGAATATGTGTGAACGTATATTCACCAAATCGTTTATTTTGTTACTCTTTATCAGTCGATGAAATTTTATCTGATCTTTTCGCTGTCTCCATAATTGTTTATAATGCCATGCAAATACACCCAACGCCGGCAGAGAGAGAAAATATACCAATGCAATCCAAAATACTCCCGAAAAAATCCATGTTAAGCCGAATATTAAAAAAAAAAGAAGCGGCACAGTGAACAAAACGCTTGTACACAAACGAATGGCACTGTGAAACATGGGGTCTTTTACTTTGGACGTAAGCACATTCGGGGCATACAACACCAAAGCATTGGGAATTAATGAAAACAGAAAAAGAGGCGACAACAAGACAAACCATACCGACAGAAGCCCTATTTTCCATGGAATATACGGTATGTCGAACTGCCAATCTTTTATCCGGTGCTGCTCTGTTTTTTCTTTCAAAATCAATATTTGCTCATATATCGGCAATAATAAACTTTCATTTTCCTGTTTTATTGTTTCAAGTTTTGCAATAAGTTCTTTATCGGACAATAATTTTTCGGGCAATTTGTTTGGATTAAAGCCGTGTTCTTTGGCATATTTTACTCCATAGGTATTTCTCAAATAGTCAATGGCAGTGTAATTTTCCAAATCGTCCACATGAAGCATCAAATCCAACACCTGTTGCCTTACCTCTTCGTTGAGTTTGCGTTGTGTTCTTCGCGGTTGGGTTTTGTACGATTCGTAATACGGAGAAATCGGAATGGGTTTACCATATTTGAAAATAACATCTTCCTGTATTCCAAAATAATCGGAATAATGATTGCAGACGGGAAGGATAAATATTTCCTTTTCAAAATTGCTTTTTTCGGCAGCTTCAAAACAAAGACGAAGGTATCCGGAAGAAAATTTGCCCAACCAGCGTTTATCCTGATGTTGTCCTTCGGGAAAAATAATAACAGTGCCATTGTGCAAAAGTTCTTCCTCTACTTCTTCAAAGGTATCGGCATTGTTGGCAAACGATTCTTCGCCCTCTCGCGAGAGGCGATATGCGGGCAGTAAGCCCATCCAACGTAAAATTTTATCGGCAATCTTATTTTGAAAAACATCTCCGCGAGCAATCACCTTATGTTTTCGTTCTTTCCGCGAACGGAT
>JAIRTU010000270.1 GCA_031254735.1 Bacteroidales bacterium
TTTCGGATTCTTTCCGCGATATTGCTCCTTATTTCGGTATTGTTTTCTTTGCAATAGCTTTGGTGTTTGTTTGGCGATCGTTCTACCTGATGAAGATCAAGAGAAGATAAAATGATACCTCTCCGAATGGTGAGTTAACAGGCAAAGGCGATCTTTATGATTGCCCCTGCGTGATTTATTTTTCTTCTATATTATTGTTTTTCAAAACATTACTTATTGCATACAGCGGATAAATATCTATTTCGGGCAGTTGTCCGAAATTTTCGAGCGAAGTTCGTATGCCGTAATGCAGTTGTTTTTCATTCATAAATATACGCAAGCTGTTCATGCTTCCTTTTTTTCCTGACTTCACCTCAACAGGTACAATTTTTTGTCCGATTTGCACAATGTAATCTATTTGAGCATTGGCGTTTTTTGCTTCGCGATGCCAGCAATACAGATCGTGTTTCAGCAAACTGTCGGATTCTTTCAAAAGTTCCTGTCCTACAAATATTTCGGCAATCGCCCCTTTATTTATTGCATCAAAATCATCATCATCAACCGCTAAAATTTGTGATATATCCAAGCCTGAAAGTCGCTGATGCAATCCTGTGTCGAAAAGCATACAACGGCGATATTTGAGATTTGATTCCGAACCGACAGGAATGCCGTTTGCCGCACTGTGAGTTACGGGATAAACCAAGCCTGCCTTAATTAAAAGGTCTAACGATCGTTTAACGTGATAGTTGCTGATATTTGGCGAAACATGCTCATATACAAACTTCCCTTCCGTTTGCCCGACTACCGATTTGAACACCTCCGATATATTCAGCGATGTTTCGTGTTCGTGGTATTTTGCGAAATCATCTTCAAAACCGACAAGCAAGTCGTCAAGCACTTTTTGACATTCCAAATAGCTGTCTGTCTCGATGTATGCGGCTACCGCTTCGGGCAATCCTCCTATCAATAAAAAATCTTTCAAATCTTTCAGCAACTGCTTATGCAGCGGCAACGCCAAAGGAGTCTTCGGCGAAGATTTTCGATAAGCGTCAACAAGCAAATGTTTGCCTTTGGCTTTCAGGTATTCTTCAAAGCTGAACGGATATAAAAACAGATGATTTATACGCCCTACGCCGTAGGAGGAAATTTTTCCGAGTGCAAATTCGAGCAACGATCCTGCCGCAACTACATGAAGGTCGGGCATTTTTTCAAAAAAATAACGCAGACTTTCGATAGCGGGCAAACACGATTGAATTTCATCTAAAAAAAGTAAGGTCTCACCCGCTTTTATCTCCTGTCCAAAGAGCGACGAAAGCTGTTTACAAATTTCCTTTGGCGATTTTTCGTTTTCAAAAATTTCTTTTGCCAAATTGTTTTCATCAAAATTCACCTCAACAAATCCGGGAAAATGTTTTGCCAACGCTCTCACCGCCGAAGATTTTCCCACTTGTCGTGCGCCTCGCAACAGCAACGGTTTCCGCCGTCGGCTATCTTTCCACGCAAGCAGTTGATTATCAATAGTACGACTGTAATATTTTAACTGTACATTCATTTTATTTCATTTTTCCAATGCAAAGATAGCATCTTTTTTTATTTTTCCAATGCAAAAAGACGAAAATATTTTAATTTTCCAATGCAAATATTTCAACGAAAAGTTTCTTTTGTCGGAATCGGATTTATTTTCATTCCGAATTTCCGGATAATGCGAAAGACGGAAAGCGTGAAAGAAACAGTATTTAACTGCTTGACAATCGCGAAGCTGCAAATTTTACACAATAATAAAACCGTCTGCTCATTCGTTTTATTCAAGCCGGTTTCTCCCTTTTTCACTCCATAATTTTTCCGCCGTCTCAAAATAACAGCTGTTCCGGTTGATTGATAATCAAGAGATAAAAAATATGCATCAAGCACCGGCGTTTTTTTCTCCCGGTTTTTTCTTTTGTTTTTGATGATTTTGTGTATCTTTGCGTTTATTTCTTAAATTGATTAATACAGTACTATGGCTGAAAAATTTGGCAAAACATGGTGGGGAGAACATTGGCTGCGTTCGCTCGAAAATGTAGATTACGACAATCGTTTACCTCGCGGCGCTTCTTATGCCCGCGGCGGTCATGTGAAAGAAATCAAAATCAAAGAAAACCAAATTCATGCTAAAGTTTCGGGCAGTCGTCGCTCGCCATATAAGGTTGTGATTGTTGTGCCGCCGTTTTCCGAAGAGGATATTGAACGACTAATGGCAAGAATCATCGAACGACCCGTCATTATCTCCGGATTGCTGAACAGAGAACTCGACCCCGGCATTCTGTCGATAGCGGAAGAGTTGGGATTGAAAGTTTTTCCGAAGCAATGGACAGATTTCAAAATGCAATGTTCCTGTCCCGATTGGGCAGTGCCGTGCAAACATCTTGCTTCGGTCATTTACATGTTGAGCCGCGAGATCGACAACAATCCGTTTCCGGTTTTCGACATTCATAAAGTAAATTTGCTTGACGAGTTGAGCAAAAGAGGTATCCATGTCGCCGACCGGAAAGAGGCGGAAATTCCTCTGCTGCGAACACTGTGGAAACCAAGAAATGCCAAGTCCGAAAATGTTCCGGAAGAGGCGGTGTACAGCCCTGTGGATTTTTCGCAGTTGCACAATATTTCGGACGCATTGATACGGCTGTTGCCCGACGCTCCGCCGTTTTATCCGTTCGGGAACTTTCGCGATGTATACGCCGCACATCTAAACCGCGTAACCAAAGACGCCGATCGCACCCTTTCTAAGCGGCTAAACGTCAACGAGGTTTTTCCGTCATCACCCGACGAGCAAAAAATTACGGGACGAACAACGCTTGGTTTGCTCATCAATGGCGATAACCGGTTGGAAATAACAGGCGAAAATCATTCGATCCGGGATATGGACAGCCTGATTGCCTCGCTCTTCAACCTGAATCCCGATCGGTTGCTCGATGTACAGCCTTCTGTTGCGGCATTTCACAAAATACTCATGGCTTCGCTGCACCTGACGGCGAACGGAATGATTATTCCGCAAATCGTACAATTAGACAACAAGCGTTTCATGGTTCGCTGGCTGGCTTCATTGCTCGACAGTCGAGTGAGAACATTGGTTGACAAACTCTCCGAAATTCTTCCTTGCGGGCTGTTGCTTGCCAAAACGATTATACGAAAAAAAGAACAAACCCTGATGTTGGAAAATCAGACACTTGAACTCCTTTCGCTTTTTATCGAGCAAATGGTCCTGCGTTTTTCCAAACAGAAAAACAATTTGTTTGACGGACTGTTTTTTAAAAATGATTCGTATGCTTTCTCTGCTGTCGGCGAACAGGCGTTGAGCGGCGGGATAAAAGTGTGGCTCGACCGTTATTATCTGACTGCCGAGACGTACAAACCGGTTATAATGGTTTCGGAATCGTCCGACAATCAGTTCGACATACAAATAAACGTGGAAGATACCACGCAGCCCGAACAGTTGCCGGTTCCGGTGAAAAATATATTGCAACAAAAACAATACGAAAAACAGCGATACAAGATATTGCAGGGCGTTTCGCTGCTTATGCCGTTTATTCGCGGTTTGGATACGCATGTCAATTTGGGAGCAAATACTCCCATACGATTTTCAAACAGCGACTTTGCCAACTTTCTGATGAATGTGCTTCCTGCCGTTCGCCTGCTCGACGTCAAAATTATGTTGCCAAAAGCCTTGCAGGCGCTGTTGCGTCCGAAAGTATCCGTGAAGTTGAAAAAGAACAGCGACAGCGGTCAGGGATTTATCCGACTTGACCATTTGCTCTCTTTTGAATGGCAGGTGGCGATGGGAAACAATGTCGTTTCGCCCGAAGAATTTAATAAATTATTGAAAAATGCTTCAAAATTATTCAAATTCAAAGAAAACTATATCTATGTAAGCGATTCCGATATTGAAAAAATACATCGGGCATTTACCGATACCAAACGGCTTACCCCTTATCAACTGCTTCAAACAGCTCTTTCGGAAGAATATGGCGGTTCGCAGGTGCTGATAACCGACGAAGTGAAAAGCCTTATACGCGAATTGACGTCCGACAAAGATGTTCCGTTGCCGCAAGGGTTGAATGCGCAATTGCGTCCCTATCAGCAGCGCGGATTTTCGTGGATATACCGAAACAGCCGTATCGGTTTCGGCAGTATCATTGCCGATGATATGGGGCTTGGAAAAACCTTGCAGGTTATCTCTGTTTTGCTTAAATTCAAAGAAGAAAATTTTATCAACAAAAAAAACCGGGCGATGGTTGTTGTCCCGACAGGCTTGCTGACGAATTGGCAGGCAGAAATCGCCAAATTTGCTCCCTCGCTCTCGTCTTATATCTTTCATGGACAGACCCGCAACCTTGAACAGTTCAACGCCGATGTGATGTTGACCACCTACGGCGTACTTCGCAGCGATACCGATATGCTGAAAAAACAAAAATGGCATGTTATGATTATCGACGAAGCACAAAACATCAAAAATCCCGATGCTGCCCAATCGAAAGCCGTTAAGGGAATTGCAGCAGACATACGCATTGCCATGAGCGGAACGCCTGTCGAAAACCGCCTTACCGAATTTTGGTCTATCATGGATTTTACCAACAAAGGCTATCTGGGCAACATCAAATCGTTCAAAGACGATTATGCCTGCCCGATACAGGTGTATAACGACGAACAGGTTGTTGCGAAATTCCGCAAAGTAACCGCTCCGTTTATGATGCGACGCATGAAGTCGGACAAAACAATTATTTCGGACCTTCCCGACAAAATTGAACAAAATCAATACGCCTTGCTGACCAAACAACAGGCTGCTCTGTACCGCAAAACCATGTTGGCGGCGATGGAAGAAATTGAAGGCTGCAACAATAACGACAGTCAAACCCTGTTCAAACGGCAAGGGTTGGTTTTGCAGATGATACTTGCTCTCAAACAAATCTGCAATCACCCTGCGCAATTTCTGAAAAACGGACAGTTCGACGCCTCGCTTTCGGGAAAACTCGAACTGCTTTTCGAACTGCTCGACAGCATTGTCCAAAGCAACGAAAAAGTCCTTATCTTTACTCAGTTTCGGGAAATGGGCGACTTGCTGGTACGTTTTATTGATGAACGTTTGGGCGAAAAACCGATGTTTTATCACGGCGGAAGCAACGTCAAACAGCGGGAAGAAATGGTTGAGCGTTTCCAACACAACCGCGCCGACAAGATATTTATCCTTTCGCTCAGAGCGGCAGGAACAGGACTGAACCTGACGGCAGCTTCGCACGTTATTCATTACGACCTTTGGTGGAATCCCGCTGTGGAAAATCAAGCCACCGACCGCGCCTACCGTATCGGACAAAAGAAAAACGTACAGGTACACCGAATGATTTGCAAAAATACCTTTGAAGAGCGTATCGACGATATGATACAAAACAAAAAACATCTTGCCGAAATGACCGTCTCTACCGGCGAAAATTGGATAGGAAAACTCAGCAACAAAGAATTAAGGGAATTGTTTGAATAATCCTCCGTAAGGAGT
>JAIRTU010000043.1 GCA_031254735.1 Bacteroidales bacterium
AATCAAAATGTAAACTTTTTAGTATAATACAAAAACAGTACCAAGACTAAAAGATATATAATAAGAGAAAGAAAATTACGAATTACGGCACAATCAAAGAGGGCTGAAAGTCCGCAAAAACAGTGAATAATTAATAACGAATAGTGAATAATGAATAGTGAATAATCCGCACGCCCGAAACGACAAAGTGTAATGTTCGGCTTAGGCTCTGTCCGGTCCGGAATATATAGGCAGCCTCCGGCTGCCACACAGGATTAGCATTCTTCGAGTAATATTGAACTCCTAACGGAGTTCGGGCTGGGGTGTTGCATTCTTTACCCCTAACTGCGGCTTCGCCTTGCAAGGGGTTATCCAAATTGAAGTCCTATCGGACTTCTCTTGCTGTTTGAACCGTCTCGTTTGTCCGAAAGGACAATATTTTCATAACCGCAGGTCATCGACCTGCGGAAAAGGATGCGCCAACTGACCGCTGCCCGGAAGGCAGGACAACTATTAAAATCCCCCGCAGGGAAAAAACAGTGAATAATGTGTCCCTTTCATAAATAATTGTTACGGACGAAATAAACTAAGTCGTTTATCGATGACATCACTCTGAATATCGGCGGCTTCTAATATGGTGGGAAATAAAAAGTCTGTACGATACCTTTTTTGCTTGTTTTGATGCAATATATTATATTTTTCAAGATTATCCCGCTTATATTGCGGGGACATCCACACCCAACAAGCCGGAGAATGAACAGGCGGCGCATCCATGGCATGCAGCCAAATCCCATTCTCACCCAACGCCTCCCCATGATCGGAAAGGAAAAAAAGAATGGCATTCCTGTTTCGTAAACGATGAATTACTTCATAAACAAAATAATCCGTAGACAAAACAGTATTATCGTATGAATTTATCATTTCCTCTCGTGTATTGGTATTCACAATCCGGCTTTTGGCAACAGGATTGTATTTCTGAAAGCTATCGGTATAATGCGAATTATAATACCAATGCGAACCGATCGTATGGATGACAATAAGTTGCGAACCTTTTTCTTTTTCCATGCAAAAATCCAACAGAGGCAATACCTCTTCGTCCGTCCATTTGTCAAAGACGTAAGGAGACTTGTTGAGAGTGGCATAAATCAAGGTATCACATTCATTCATGAAATAAATATACGTCTTAGCCGGCTCCTGATTAGCCAACCAAACCGTATGAAAATTACAACGTTTGAATAGATCAATAAAAGAGCGTTCCTCCATTGCCCGGTCGGGATGAAGACTGTCGGCACGAGTCAGAATATGCGGTAAACTCGCATTTGTATGTGTATATTCGGAAAAAACAGCGGGAAAAGAAATAATATCTTCCCTTGATAAATAAGGCGTAGTGTTTCTTTCGTATCCGTTAAAGCCCAAATGATCGGCACGAAGCGATTCGCCCAAAACCAACAATACCAATAAATCGTCTTTTTCGTTGCAAAGAATATTTTCGGATAAAACACTTCTTTCCGTCCGTATTTCTTCCTTTTCGGACATGTATCGAGCGGTTATATAATACAGATTAAAGGGAATCCTTTCGGAAAGCGGACGTTTGATCTTTGGAATATTAACCATAAAAAGAAAAACAATAAATGCCATGATATAATGGAGATATATTCTGTCGGGCTTTTGTATTTTCTTGAACCGCCATACGGAAAACAGAACAGCCACCACTATACTTAACCCAACAACAACACCCAATGCCGGCGTGATAAGCTCCAAACTTATTTGTATATCGTTATCCAAAGCCGCATCCAACATCATGGTTGTAAGTGTAGTTCCCGTTGCATATCGGAAATACATCAAAATACTTGATAAACTACAAATAAGAGGGTACAAAATGACAAATGAATAACGATTGAGTGCAACCAAATATACCATCGGCAACAAAGCTGCAATCAAAATGAACCATTGTGCGAAAAGAATAAGGCGATCTTTCCATTGATACACGGGAGAAGTGAAAAAATCGGCAGAGGTAAAGGCTATCCCGATAAATAATGTCGCCGCAACCACAAACAGGAAAAAATGCAATAAATTTTTCTTGATAAACATACTTTTTGAAGTTTCATTTAAACCCTAACTCTGCAAAAAATCAGGGATCGTCTATATTTAACTCTACTATCAGTTGCTTACATATACCGAACAGACTGCCTGATTATGACTTCTATATGTTTCAGTAAACATTTAGTAAACAACTAACCAACGCATAAACTACCTGAAAATTGTCGGAGTCCTGGTTTAAACATTCGATAGCAGTAAAAAGGCTAAAGGCTAAATATTATTTTGAGGCGCCGGAAAAATTATGAAGTAAAAAAAGTTGTAACTTCGGAAGCAAAAAAAGATTTGAGCTTTCCTGCGTTTTGAAATACGATATTATTTTTCCTGTCGTTATCTATCGTCAAGAAAATTGTTAAGAACCAGATGCAACAGTCCGATTTAATTTCTTTGTATTTACAGTCGTCCAAGACGAAAAACCTCGCGGAAAAATTATCCCAAAAAGAAACAGTGCGGGCAAATGTGAACGGACTTTATGGGAGTTCGCGTTCTGCGTTTGCCACCGCTTGTGCGTTGTTGCTGTCTCAACCGCATTTGTTCATTTTGTCGGACAAAGAATCGGCGGCGTTTTTTTTCAGCGATCTGGAACAGCTGCTGCAAGAAGAAAACATCGATTTCTCGGAACGCCGGTCGGTGTTCTTTCCCGAATCGCCCGCATCGCAGCATGCAAAAAAATCGGACAATTTCGATGTGCTGCTTCGTACCAAAATGCTTCAACAACTTCACACGGGAAGCCGTCTGTTGGTGGTTACTTATCCCGAAGCCTTGATGCAGAAAGTGATAACCCGACAAACCATCGAACAAGAGACCTTTGTCATCACGCAGGGACAGTCGGCGTCGATAGATTTTATTTTGGAATATCTTTCGGAAAATAATTTTGAATACAGCGATTTTGTCTATCAGCCGGGGCAGTTTTCTATTCGCGGAGGCATAGTGGATGTGTTTTCCTACACCAACGAATTTCCTTTCCGTATAGAATTGTTGGGCGATGAGGTCGCCTCGCTGCGTACATTCGAGGTGGATACGCAGCTCTCGCGAAACAGAATGGACAGCATTGTTATCACGCCCAATATTCAACAGAAGAAAGAAAATATCTCCACCGTCAGTCTGTTCGAGTCTTTGCCGCCCGACACCGTTTTGTGGTTTGAAGATGTAAGTTGGATTGCCGAGAATATCCGCAAAAAGCAGGATTTGCTGCAAAAGACAGACGACAATCAAGTCTCTGTTCAAGAATATATTTCGGAAGAAGATTTTAAAGAATCCATCCTGCGATTTTCTTCGGTGGAATGGGGAACGGCTGCGTATCTCAATCCTCAATATAATGTGGTTTTCGACACGCAAGCTCAAATGTCTTTCAACAAGCAGTTCGATTTGCTGATAGATCAATGGATAGACAATTACGAGCAGGGAATAACAACGGTGTTCAGCTCGTTGAACGAAAATCAATCGGCACGCATACGCAACATTGTCCGCGACAGCTTGTCTTCGCAGGAAAAATATGCCGATCTCTCGGAAGAGTACAGAAAGACGTTAGGAAAAGAAATGGTGTCTTACGTTTCTTTTGCCTTGCATGAAGGCTTTATCGACAGAGAACAAAAAATAGCTTTTTATACCGATCATCAGGTGTTTAACCGCTATCATCGTTACAAGGTGGACGACCGTTACAAAAAAGGCGAATCTATCCTGCTCAAAGAAATCTACGACCTCAAACCCGGCGATTATATCACCCATATCGATCACGGCGTGGGTCAATATGCGGGCTTGGAAAAGATAGAAATCAACGGTAAACAGCAGGAAGCCATCAAAATCATCTACAAGGGAAATGATATTTTGTACATAAGCATTCATTCGCTGCATCGGATTGCCAAATATGCCGGCAAAGACGGAGAAGAACCGGTGCTGAATCGTCTGGGAAGCAATGCGTGGAATAAAATCAAAGAGAAAACCAAAAGCAGAGTAAAGGCTTTGGTGATCGATCTGGCAAAATTGTATGCCGAACGCAAAAACACGAAAGGTTTTGCTTTCTCTGCCGACAACTACATGCAAGCCGAATTGGAAGCCTCTTTTATCTATGAAGATACGCCCGACCAAGTCAAGGCGACACAAGATGTGAAAAACGATATGGAAGCCGATTTCCCCATGGACAGGCTGATTTGCGGCGATGTGGGATTTGGGAAGACCGAAATAGCCATACGTGCAGCTTTTAAAGCCGTCTGCGACAGCAAACAGGTGGCTGTTCTTGTTCCGACTACGGTTTTGGCGCTGCAACATTACAATACTTTCCGAGACCGTCTGGCAGATTTTCCCTGTAAGGTAGATTATATCAATCGGTTTAAATCGGCAAAAGAACAGAAACAGACTTTGCAGCATTTGAAAGAAGGAAAAACAGATATTCTCATTGGCACGCATCGCCTGCTTGGAAAAGATGTGGTGTTTAAAGATTTGGGCTTGTTGATAGTGGACGAAGAACAGAAATTCGGCGTAAGCTCGAAAGAGAAACTTCGTTCGCTGAAAATAAATGTAGACACCCTCACCATGACCGCTACGCCTATTCCCCGCACCTTGCAGTTCTCGTTGATGGGTGCTCGCGATATTTCCATCATGCAAACGCCCCCGTTAAACCGCTATCCGATACAGACCGAAGTCCATTTGTTTTCGGAAGAATTGATACAGTCGGCGATAGAATACGAGCTTTTTCGCGGCGGACAGGTCTTTTTTGTCCATAATCGTGTCCATAATATCGGAGAGATTGCGGGAATGATACGGCAGCGTTTCCCCGACCGGAAAATTGCAATTGCCCACGGACAAATGGACGGCGAGGCGCTGGAACGGATTATGATGGACTTTATTGACGGAAATTATGACGTCTTGGTTTCGACCACTATCATCGAATCGGGATTGGATATTCCCAACGCCAACACTATCATCATCAACGAAGCACAGAATTATGGTTTGAGCGATTTGCACCAGCTGCGAGGAAGAGTGGGACGGAAAAACAAAAAGGCTTTTTGCCTCCTGTTGACGCCTCCCATAGAAAGAGTGTCGGAAACCGCACGGAAACGCCTGCGGGCGATAGAAGAGTTTTCCGATATAGGAAGCGGGTTCAACATCGCAATGCGCGATTTGGACATTCGCGGGGCGGGCAACCTTCTGGGGGCTGAACAAAGCGGATTTATAACGGAAATCGGTTACGAAATGTATCTGAAAGTGCTTGCAGAAGCTATGGACGAACTCCGCCAAAGCGAAACAACCAACGAAAACACAACAGACAACGCCGATTACGAATTTGTAAAAGAATGTGTTATCGAAACCGACATGGAAATAATGCTGCCCGACACCTACATCGCAAGCAGTTCCGAGCGGTATTCTCTGTATAAAGAGCTGAACAATCTTTCTACCGATGAACAGTTGAACGAATTTTGCAAGAAACTGACCGATCGTTTCGGAGAGATGCCCTCCCAAGCCAAAGAGCTGATAAAGACAATCGTCCTTCGGCGAATTGCAAAAAAGGCAGGCTTTGAAAAGATAGTTTTAAAACAGGCAAAACTGATAGGACATTTTATTGCCAACTCGCAATCGACGTATTTTCAGAGTATGCAGTTCTCTCATATTCTAAACACCTTGCAGACACATTCCAACCACATATACATGCGAGAAAACAACGGCAAACTAACCCTCACCTTCGACAAAATCAATACGGTAGAACAAGCCATCACCGCCCTGACGCCGTTTGTGTTTACGTTGTCTGAACGGTGATTAAATGGTCTGAATCCTCTTTCCGCTTTCGCGGCTTTTGCAGGTGTTGTTGATTAATTATTATCCTTGATTATTTTCTTCTCGAAAGACAATCCTTTGTGCAGAATTTTCACCAGATACATGCCCGCAGGCAATGTACTTATGTTGACGTATTCATTGTTTTCTATTTGTTTGGTAATAATTTGTTGACCAACAATATTGACAATGCTTACAGTAGCCGTACTTTCCAAACCGTCCACATAAAAGCCGTCGGAAGCGGGATTGGGATAGATGATTATCTTGTCGGCAAGCGTTTTTGCCTCTGTTGTTGAAGCGGTCGATC
>JAIRTU010000079.1 GCA_031254735.1 Bacteroidales bacterium
CAAGATATGCCGAACGTCTGCCTATCGGAACGTTGGAGAACCTGCAACAGTTCACATACAGTTCTATCCGCAATTTCTACAAAACGTGGTATCGTCCCGACAACATGGCGATGGTGATAGTCGGCGATTTTGATGCGGAAAAAATGGAAAAGATGTTTGTTGACTTCTTTGAAATGAACAACAAACCAACCACCCCGCTCGATCGCCCTTTTTATTCCATTCCCGACAACAAAGAACCTCTGATTGCCATTGCTACCGACCCCGAAGCGACAAGTACAAACTTTTCGTTGAATTTCAAACAGCCCAAAGTGAAAACAGAAACAGTAGGCGATTTCCGCAGAGACCTTGTTTATTCTCTTTTTGAAAACATGTTCGATGCTCGTTTTTCCGAACTTGCCGAGAAAAAAACAGCGCCTTTTCAATTTGCTTTCTCTTTCTATTCCTCTTATTGGTCGCGTGTCAATGATGCTTTTCGCCTTTATTTTTATGCCAAAGAAAATAAAGGAGTACAAAGTTTTGAAGTAGCATTAACCGAAATAAAACGTTTGCAGCAACACGGATATTTGGCTACGGAATTAGACCGTGCAAAAGCCGAGCTGTTGAGTCAATACGAAAAATCGGCAAATGAAGAATCTAAACGCGAATCGAGAAGTATTGCGTTTGGTTATGGTTCTCATTTTCTGAGAAACAATCCCATTGCAAGTGCCGAATACAATTATAATCTGGCAAAAGAATTATTGGGAAATATTACGTTGGAAGAAGTAAGTACACTTATCAACCAATGGTTTAAAGATGAAAATATCACGGTGAATTTCACCCTGCCGGAAAAGAAAGGCATGAAAGTACCGGTTGAAAAAGATTTTCTTTCTCTTTTTGAAAAAGCAAAGAAAATGAATACAAGTCCGTATGTAGATAAGGTTTCCACTTTGCCTTTCCTTGCAAAAGAACCCAAAGCCGGAAAAGTGGAAAAACGCACTTACAACGAAAAATTTGATTACACCGAATTGGTGTTGAACAACGGTGCTACGGTGGTGATAAAGAGTACCGATTTCAAAAACGATGAAATTCTTTTCCATGCTTACAGTTGGGGCGGAACGTCTTTGTATCCCGACAATAAAATGGTAAACGCCGAATTTGCCGCGTCGGTTATCAGCAATTGCGGAATAGGAAATTACGATCCGGTAGAGTTAAGCAAATTTATGGCAGGCAAGAATTATTACGTATATCCATGGATAACCGATTTGGGCGAAGGTCTTGACGGAAGTACAACCCTAAACGATTTGGAAACATTTATGCAAGAACTTTATATGACCTTTGAAGCACCCCGCAAAGATCAGGAAGCTTTTGAAACCATGCTTGATTCGTGGAGAACAGATATTAACTCGCAGAAAAATTCTCCTGATTACAAGTTCAGTATTTTCAACTATCAATTGAAATATCCCAACGATAAAAGAAATATCGTACAGATGGAAGAAAAGCATTTGAGTATGATGAACCTCAATGAAATGTATAATATCTATAAAGAGCGTTTTTCCAATGCGAACGATTTTATGTTTTATTTTGTTGGGAATATCGATATGGAAACGTTTGTTCCTTTGGTGGAAAAATACATTGGCGGAATATCGTCCAACGACAAAAAAGAAAAATGGTTCGACCGTTCTACCGACTTTACCAAAGGCGTTGTTGACAAGACACTTTATGCCGGCATCGGAGAAAAAACACGGTTTTCGATTGCCACAAAACAACCGTTTGATTGGAACGACAAAGAACGCTTATGTGTGAGGGTTTTAATGGATATTGTTGATATAAAAATGACCGAAGACATTCGTGAGAAATTGGGTGGAACCTATGGCGTGTCTTTTGGGTTGAGTCCTGCGAAAAACCCCAAACCCGAAATTTCGATGAACATTTCTTTGGGTTGCAATCCCGAACGTGTAGACGAACTTACCGAAGCTATTTTTGCTGTTTTGGACGAAATCATCAAAAACGGTCCTACGGAAGTCGACCTTGAAAAAGTGAAGAAACAGCTTTGCAATCAGCGAGAAGTCGCGATGAAAGAAAACAGACGCTGGATCAATTGGTTTGACAATTTATACGACTACGGCGACCAACTGCTGACGTTGGAAGAATACAAAGACGTCGTCAATGCCCTCACCATCGAAGACATTAAGAACGTAGCGAAATATATCCAACACGATCAATACGTACGCGCCGTCCTCATGCCCGAAAACATGAAAAAGTAAAAGACATAACACACATTATATAAATAAAGGGAACTCCAATCGGGGTTTCCTTTTTCGTTTTTTTCATTCGCCGCTGTTGCCTGAACGATGATCAATGTGATGAAAACCAAACTTTCGAGGGTTTGTAATAAAAAAATCATAGTAATCATATAAATCCCGGGTTGGACAATAAGAAAGGCAGCCGGAGGCTGCCCGGATATTCCGAACCGGCCGGAGCCTAAGCCGAACATTACGCATTGCCGGGTCGGGCGAGCGGCATTAACAATTGACAATTAACAACTTATCACTAACCACTATTTTTGACCTGCCTTTTCAAGGCGAAAAAAGGGTGTGGCTTTCCTTGTTCCCCAAGGCTTCGCCGTTGGGCTGAATTAAAGCGG
>JAIRTU010000081.1 GCA_031254735.1 Bacteroidales bacterium
TCGCTGTTTCGCGAGTTGGACGCAAATTATGTAGACGACGTCAATGTTACCGATTTGAACAAAACGGCTATTGATGCCATGCTCAACAAGTTAGACCCTTATACGGTGTATTATCCCGAATCTGATTTGGAAGAATTTAAACTGATGACCACCGGTCAATACGGCGGCATAGGGGCGCTTATTCAGCAGGGAGACGATTATGTGATGATTGCCGAGCCGTATGATAATTGTCCCGCGTCCAAAGCAGGATTGCAGCCCGGCGACAAAATTGTGGAAGTCGGCGGGAAAGACATGAAAGGAAAATCGGTTTCCGACGTAAGTTCTTTGCTCAAAGGTCAGCCCGGAACAACACTTTCTTTGGGAATTATTCCTTACGGCAAAAACAAAATGGTGAAAAAAGAAATTATCCGTCAAGAGATAAAACTCCCTCCTGTGAGTTATTATGGAATGATCGACAACGAAACAGGCTATATTCGTTTGGATCAATTTACCGATAATGCTTCTTCGGAAGTAAAAAATGCCTATACGAAACTCAAAGAACAAAACATGCAATATCTGGTACTTGATTTGCGCGGAAACACCGGCGGATTGTTGAACGAAGCGGTAAATATTGTGAATTTTTTTGTGGACAAAGGCAATATCGTGGTGAGTACCAAAGGCAAAACCGAAGAAAAAAATCAACTGTATTACACCATGAATACTCCTATTGATACCAAAATTCCACTTGCTGTCTTGGTTGACGGACAAAGTGCCTCTGCTTCGGAAATTGTGGTGGGTGCTTTGCAAGATTTAGACCGTGCCGTAATAATCGGTCAGCGTACTTACGGGAAAGGATTGGTGCAGAACGTTTTACCGTTGAGTTATAATACACGACTGAAAGTAACGGTGTCGAAATATTATCTTCCTTCGGGACGATGTATCCAGAAAGTGGATTATTCTCATAAAGACAACGCCGGAAAGTCTTCTTCCAAAGCCGATTCTTCGGCAATGGTTTTCCGAACAAAAGGCGGACGAACGGTGTACGATTACGGCGGCGTTGAACCTGATATTGTGATTGCCGGCGAAAATTACACTACCGTTTTGTTGGCGATGTTTCAGAAAAATATAATTTTCAATTATGCAAATGAATTTAAATTGAACAACAGCAGCATTCTTCCTGTCGATAAATTTGTCTTTACCGATGCGATGTATGATGATTTTTTGAAATACGTCAGCGATAAACATTTAGAGTACGAAACTTTTACCGAAAGACAGATTAAACAATTGAAAGAAAGCGTAAAAGCCGACAAATTTACCGATGAGGTAAGCCTTGCCATTACCGCTCTGGAAGCCGCTGTTGAAAAAGACAAAAGTACCGATTTGATACGTTTCAAGAAAGAAATATCCGAAATGCTTGAACCCGAAATTGTTTCCCGTTATTATTCTCAAAAAGGAAAAATAGAAGCTTCGCTCAAAAACGATCCCGAACTCAAACAGGCTTCCGAATTGATAAAAAATAATGCAGAAGTTACGGCTATTCTGAAAGATACCAAGAAGAAAAACTAATATGGCACTGCCAAAAATGTTGAAAGAAATGCTTGTCGGCGAGAAGAAATTTCGACTTGTCTTCCTGCTTGCGTTGGCTGTTTTTTTGACAGGCATTCCTTTTTCTCGCTTTTTGATGAGTTTGGCGGGAGTGATTTTGGCGGTTAATTGGATTTTGGAAGGAAATCTAATCGCGAAGACCAAAAAAGTATGCCGTTCGCCGGTTGTATGGATTTGTTTGCTTGTGTATCTTGTTCATATTCTGTGGCTTATTCCATCCGAAAATCTCACGTACGGAATGCAGGATTTATGGATAAAAATTCCTTTGTTTTTCGTTCCTGTTGTTTTTTGCACCGCTTCTCCGCTATCGAGAAAAGAATTTCAATGGTTGCTTCAAATATATATTATCGGAGTGTTAATCAGTACTTTTTCGGGTTTTTTTACTTATTTGTTCGGTTCTATGGCAGACAAACGAGAAATGGCGTTGTATATTTCGTATGTCCGTTTGGAAATTAATGTCTGTTTTGCCTGTTATGTGTGTCTGTTTTTGGTTTTCCAAAAAGAGATTCACAAATTCAACAAGGCAGGAATAATTGCCGCTTTGTGTTGGTTTTTGTTTTTTATGATTTTTTCGGGTTCGATGACCGCCATTGCACTGTTTTTTATTGTGGGATTAATTCTGATCGTCCGACAGGCGATAAAAAGTAAAAATGTGTTTTTCCGATATTTTGTTCCCTCCCTGTTTTTGATGACCGTAATTGCCACTTCTGCCTGCATTTATTCTGTGGCAAAACGATATTTTAAAACCGATTTTGCAATAGAAACCGCCGCAAAATATACATCAGACGGAAACCAATATTTTCACGACGCCTCGAACACATATATCGAAAACGGCAGTTATGTGTTTACCTATATATGCGATTCGGAATTGGAAAAAGCTTGGAACAAAAGAAGTTGCATCAACTTTTCGGAGAATGACAAAAACGGATATTCCATACGAACAACGTTGATACGCTATCTCAATTCAAAAGGATTACGCAAAGACCGTCAAGGAGTTGAAGCATTGACGCCGGAAGATATTTCCAACATCGAAAACAGCATTGCCAATGTAAAATATACTCACAAGATAAACGCTATCAATAGATTATATGTTTTGATGTGGGAAATTGGCGATTACTGTCACACCGGTTCGGTGAAAGGTTATTCGATGGCACAGCGTTTGGATTTGTGGAGAAATTCTCTTTCGTTGATAAAAAAACAGCCGTGGTTGGGTGTGGGAACAGGCGATGTGAAAGATGCTTTTGCCAAAGAATTGGAAATCAATCATTCTTCTTTGGCGGGAACGAATATGCGCAGTCATAATCAATATTTTTCGTTTGCGATTGCCTTTGGAATTATCGGCTTGATTCTGATTGTGTTCTCTTTCATCTATCCGACCGTTGTCCTCCACAAATGGAAAGACCCCTTGTTTTTGACATTTTTTTTGATTGTATTACTCTCGATGTTCACCGAAGACACCCTTGAACCACAAGACGGAGTTACTTTCTTTGCCTTTTTCTATTCTTTTTTCCTGTTTCTGAACCCCAAAACCTGAAAGAGGATTTTTTGCTGTCTGAACGATGATTAATATGATTTTTGGAGATTGCGTTCCGGCGTTTCAAAAGAGTGTCCTTGTGTACTTTGTGTCGCCTTTGTGGTAAAAAGAAATTACGAATTACAACGTCCGAACATTGAGGACTGAAAGTCCGCAAAAATAGTGAATAACGAATAGTGAATAATCCGCACGTCCGAAAAATGTGCTATCTTTGTATGATTGGCGTTTTGTTGTTTTCTAAAATTGTAAATCAATCTTTTAATGGAATTGAGGGAGTGGAGTAAAAATACTTTTAAAGTGAATAATTTTTTTATAAGTCTAATAATTTGTTGTTCATTTTCAACCTATTCGCAAATTACGGATAGTGTTTCTCCTGATTTAATTGATGTTCAAAAGGATTATTTATATCATTTATCTCAATTAAATACTCAAACAATATTGAGTTTTAAAAAACCAACTCAGAGCGATGAAAAGAAATTATCATTAATAGAAGAAAAATTAAATATTAATTTGCAAGTAGAAAACATAATAAATATACCTTTTTTTATTCAAGAGAAGTGTAATTCAGAAGCTATTCAAGTAAATGTTTTTTTCTTTTATTGAAAACAACCGATAATTTCACGGAAAAATCAGGCAGTGGAGAATTTATTCCAAATAAAGTTACATTAACTTACAAATGGATACTTAAAGATAATATACTCATCTTTATTTTCACAAGTAGAGAATTGAATCATAAATTTCAAAAATATATCTATTGGGACAGTCTTGATAATGGAAAATAGAATTTATTTTGATTAAGCCCTCGTTCGGCTTAGGCTCTGCCTGAGCCGGATTATTCGGGCAGCCTCCGGCTGCCGCACAGGATTAACATTCTTCAAGTAAACATTGAACTCCTACGGAGTTCGGGTTGAGGTGTTGCATTCTTCGCCCCTAACTACGGCTTCGCCTTGCAAGGGGTTATCCAAATTGAAGTCCTTCAGACTTCCCTCGTTCGGCTTAGGCTCCGGCGTTTTGTCAATGCGTCGCTAATCACTTATCGCTAACAA
>JAIRTU010000130.1 GCA_031254735.1 Bacteroidales bacterium
ACAAGATTTTTTTTTGTTTTTCGTTATTGCTATTAATTTTTGTTATACCTTTGCGGGCAAATTAATCATAATCGGTGAATTGTAAATCATGGAACAGCAAGAAGTTACATCTAAGCAATATTTTAAAACCCTTTCGGCAGTGTATTACATACTCATTGTCGGGCAAGGGCTGTGGACTGTCATTGCTTTTGCGTCTCAATACGTTACGGCAGAAAGAATCATCACTTCCCACAAAACGCAGGGAATGTTTACCATTTTAATTTCTTTTCTTGCGGTGTCAGGTTTTTTCGTTAGTAAATTTTTGTATAATAATTCCTTACGGAAAATATCGGCAAACGCAAATTTGAAACAAAGAATGCACTGTTACAAGCCTGCTTTGATTGGGAAACAGATACTGTTGAGTTTTGTGTCTCTTTGTGCGGCAATGGCTGCTTTTTTGACCGGCGAAAATATTTTTTTGGTGTTTTCGCTGATCATCATTTTGTTGTTTTTCATGGATAAACCCTCGGCTGTTCGAGCCGCAAGAGACTTGACCCTTTCTCCCGAAGATTCGTTGAGAGTACAAAATCCTGACGAGATAATCGCGTAAATGATTTCCCTTGAAACACATTTGTTTTCCGCAAACGGCTTTTTCTCAAAGGATTTTATTACTTTTGCCGATTATTAACAGATCATGAAAGAAAGTCAATCGGTTAAAAACAAAGATTTCAAAAGGGCAATGGCTTATGTAAAGCCTTATAAGTCAAATATTGTCATCTCATTTATTTGCAATGTCGGGTATGCCTTTTTTTCGCTTTTTACGTTGGGAATGATAGTTCCTTTTGTGTTGCTTTTGTTTGGATTGGTAGAGCCTGTAACCGTTCTTCCGCCATTCGATTTTTCTATCGATACCGTAAAAAATATGCTTTCGTACTACATCACGTATTTCAACGATCAATATGGTGTTTTTCAAGCCTTGATGTTTGTTTCGGCAGTTTTTATTCTTTGTTCGCTGCTTTCCAATCTGTTTCGGTTTTTGGGAATGTATTATCTCACGGCTGTCAATGCAAAAGCGACCGAAGACCTTCGCAATCATTTATATGAAAAAATATTGATACTTCCCGTATCGTTTTATACCACCACACGTTCGGGCGATATTATCACCCGCTTCAACGCCGACATGCACGAAGTGGATACGGCGCTTATTCGCCACAGTATCGATTTGCTTTTGCGGCAACCTTTGCTCATTATTGTTTTTATCGGGACATTGCTTGTGCTTAATCCCTGGCTGACGCTGATTTCTTTCCTTGTTTTTCCGTTGATAAGTTATGTTATGGGAAAAATAAGCAAGGCTATCCGCCGAAAGGCTCAACAGGGGCAGGCAGAACTCAGCCTTGTTTCGTCGATGTATGAAGAGACTGTTTCGGGATTGGGCATTATCAAAGCGTTTTCGTCGCAGGAATATTTTTCGCAAAAATTTCAACAGACCAACAGTTGGTATTCAAAATATGCAAAAAAGATGATTCGGTATCTGGAACTGTCTGCACCTGTTTCGGAGATATTGACAATAGTCAGTCTGTTGGCGATTGTGTTTATTGGCGGAATGATGTTGATTGGCAATCCGACAATGGACGCGAGCAATTTAATTCTGTTTGTGCTTGTTTTTGCTCGTCTGATACCGCCTGTTCAAACCATTATCAAAGGATACGGTTATGTGCAAAAAGGATTGGTATCGGCAAGGCGTATTTTTGATATTCTCGACAGCGATGAAAAAATTGTGGAAAGACCCAATGCCATTCCTGTCAAGAAACTGAATAATTATATTGAACTGAAAAATGTTGATTTTGCATACGATAACGAACAAATACTGTCGAATATCAATTTAAAGATAAAAAAAGGCGAAACCGTTGCCATTGTCGGGCAGTCGGGAGGCGGGAAATCGACCATTGTAAATCTTTTACTCCGTTTTTACGACGTGAACAAAGGCGAGATAAACATAGACGGACACAATATACAGGATTATGTCATTTCAGATGTTCGCACTTTGTTCGGCATTGTGATACAGGACGTCATGCTGTTTAACGACACCATTTACAATAATATTTGTTTTGGAGTAAAAGAAGTAGCTCCTCAACAGGTTACCGAGGCGGCAAAACATGCCAACGCTCACGATTTCATCATGGATATGCCGGAGGGCTACGATACGGTTATCGGCGACAGAGGAATGAAACTCTCCGGCGGTCAACGCCAACGGATAAGCATTGCCAGAGCTATTTTGCAAGACCCGCCTGTGCTTTTGTTTGACGAAGCAACCTCTTCGCTCGACAGCCAATCGGAACAGATAGTGCAGGAAGCCATTACCCGCCTGATGCAAAACCGAACCTCTATTGTCATTGCACATCGCTTGTCCACTATCCAAAATGCAGACCGCATTATCGTACTCAAAGACGGAAAAATTGTCGAAGAAGGTTTTCACAAAGACTTAATGAACCTGAAAGGCGAATATTACAAGCTGGTGAGTTTGCAGCAACTGTAAAGGTTTTTAACAGTGAATAGTTAATAACTAATAGTGAATAATGCCGCACGCCCGACCCGGCAATGCGTAATGTTCGGCTTAGGCTCCGGCTGCCTTTTTCCTGTCCGAAATATGGTTAATATAATGAAAACCAAAATCATCGTCCGAACGAGAGAAGTCCTATCGGACTTCAATTTTGATAACCCCTTGCAAGGCGAAGCCGTAGCTCGGGGTAAAGAACGCAACACCCCAGCCCGAACTCCATAGGAGTTCAATGTTTACTCGAAAAATGTTAATCCTGTGCGGCAGCCCTGCACCGAGCGGTGCAGACGCTCCGCACAAAACGATATAACATGCAATTGAAATAAATCCCAGTTCAGACAAGAAGAAAGTCCCTTTTAATGAATTTAGGGGCAAAAACACTATCCCCGTTCCAACAAAAGGATTGGCTATTTTGAGATATTTGTTCTTTAAAATGTCTTCCTTTATTTCTTTTTTTACTACCTTTGTACAAAAGTGCGGCATATCAACAATGCTTTTAGAAAATAGAATGAAATTTTGGAATAAAGAATATATATTATTAGGAATGCTATTGTGCCTTTTGGTGCAAATGTCGGCGGTAAACAAAGTCCCTAAGTTAAAAAAGAATCAAACAGATACCTGCTTCCCTGCGTTGTTGGAAGAGTCGGAGGCGTTATCCAGGCAGGTAAAACAGATAAACAATAAACGTAATGACAATTTCCTGTACGTTGTGCCTGTGTGGAATTATCATTTTACAACGTCGAGCCGACAGGAGAAGCAGCTTTCTTCTTTTTTATCTCTCTCGAAAAATGCCATTTGCAGCGCAAGAAACAAGGCTGTGGACTATTGCCCCAATATAGCAGATGTTTTCACCATGAACGGCATTGCGTTGTTGTACAAAAAAGAATATCAACAAGCCTATCAAATATTCGATACGGTAATTACCAATTACAGATATGCACGCAGTTGGGTATCGGCATATCTTTGGCAGGCTCATGCTTCGCTTTTTATGGAAGATTATGCTACGGCGGAACAGCTGTTGTCGGAAATTGGTCAAGCTTCGGAACTTGTCGAACTTGAAGACATTGTTCATTACGAGATTATACACGCCGACTTGTTGATCAAGACCTTTCAATACGAAAAAGCCCTGTCTCCTCTGTTGAAGCTGGATAAGATAGCGCTGGATACAAAACTAAAAGTGCGGGTGAAGTTCAGTATCGCACAAATATATGATAATCTCGGTGAATACGATATGGCATTGTCGTATTATAACGACTTAACAAGATGCCCGATACCGGGGAAATTGATGTATTCGTATATTGTTATTTATCGATATTTCAATCAGCAGTTATTGTTGCAACAGCAACTGTTGGCGGCGTCTCCTGTGGAAGAAACGGAAATAGAGTCGGAAGAGTTTGAACCCACTATCGTAGAAAGCTATCACGACAGCACGTTTTTCGATGCGGATTATCCTTATTATTTCAACGACTTGGCAGCTATGTTTTTCTTGGACGAGTCGCGAGACAAAGCCGACAGCAACGATACATCGGACTCTCAGGAAGAACAGTATAAATTGTATTTAACCACAGAAATGTTGGAAACGGTGTTTGAGAATTGGGATTCGCTGTCTATCCATATCTCCAAAACAGATTTCAGCAATATGACAGATACCATTTATCTGCCGTTGCTGGAAGAGGGAAAAACATACACCTTGCCTTATTTCAATCCTGTTGTTTCTCGCTTTGGTTGGCGGCGTTACCGTTATCATTACGGCGTTGATCTCAAACAGTCGGTGGGAGACAGCGTCTATTGTGTGTTCGATGGAATTGTACGCATCGCCAGACGCAATCGCACGTATGGCAATGTGATTATTGTTCGTCATTACAATGGATTGGAAACGTTTTATGCCCATTGTTCCAAACTGTTGGTAGAACCCAATCAGGAGGTGAAAGCCGGCGATATAATTGCGTTGGCGGGCAATACCGGACGTTCCACAGGACCACATCTGCACCTTGAAATCAGATACAAAGGGGTGGCATTCAATCCCGAACATGTCATAGACTTTCAAAGAGGGACGCTCGTCTCCGATACGCTGATGATAACCAAAGAGACATTCAATTACCGACGGTCAAATTCATCTGCTTCGTCTGCCGGAGCGGAATATTACAGAGTGAGATACGGAGACACGTTGTCTTCCATTGCCAGAAAATACGGAACTAACGCCGCCACTATCAAACGCCTCAACGGATTGAAGTATGACTTTATCCGAGAAGGACAACGGTTGCGTATTCGGTAGAATACTAAATGTAGAAAATCAACGTTTCCCAAAAGAGAATATATAGACGTGAAATATAAGTTCAACCACAAATCGCTATCTTTTGAAAGAGCAAAGGCTACACCGCTACAAGTATTCAAACAAATACTTTCTTATGTTGCGGCAGCTATTGCTTTTGCCGTAGTAACCCTTATCCTCTACACCTTTTTCTTTGAATCGCCCAAAGAAAAACAGCTGAAAAGAGAACTGCATGATTATCACGAAACTATTTCTTTGATAGAAAAGAGAATGGACTTGCTGACTACTGTTTTGCAAGATTTAGAGGAAAAAGACAATAATTTATACCGTGCCATTCTGGACGCCACCCCGCCCAACAAAGATATACAACTTGGCGATTTGCAGAGTTATTACGCTTTGCTGTCTTCGCAAAACCATTCGGAGGCGTTGAATAGACTTCAATTAAAGACAAATGTCCTCACCCAACGCACACAACATCAACTTTTGTCGTATGAACATTTGTGGGAGTTGGCAAAGGAGAAAGACACTATTCAGGCGTCTATTCCGGCTATCTCTCCGGTGAAAAACCCGACGATTGTTTCCGGGTTTGGAATGCGTTTTCATCCTATTTACAAGATTTTGCGTCCGCACACAGGCGTTGACCTCATCGGCAAAAAAGGAACGCCCATTTATGCCACAGCAGACGGTACGGTTATTTCTAACCCTAACAGCTATTCGGGATATGGAATTACCGTTATTCTCGATCACGGAAGAGGGTATCAAACCCTGTATGCTCATCTCTCCAAGAAAAATGTGAAAGATGGACAACGAGTGAAAAGAGGAGATGTGATTGGTTTTATGGGAACAACAGGTCTGTCGGTGGGGGTGCATTTGCATTATGAAGTTATCAAAAACGGAAAGAAAGTAAATCCTGTTCATTATTTCTTTGGCAACCTCACTCCCGAAGAATATAATAGAATCTTGCAACAAGCCTCCGAAGCAAATCAATCGCTGTCGTGATGGTTTTTCGGTTCTCCTTTTATTTTTAAAGCCATTGCTCTTAAAAGGATTTTCCTTTTGTCCGAACAGAGGTTGACGGATACACCACCTTTGCCTTGAAAAGGCGGGTCAAAAAGGGGAAAGTGAGAATATTGAATTGCACCGTTCGGCAAAATATTTTTCTGTTTACATATCTATTTATACAATTAGTTGCACAATGCAGCGTTAGATATGTGCTAAAATTACTATGACCGGATACTAAGTAGGATTATAGTGTATCAGGGTTTTCATTTTATTGTTTGCGTCAGGGGGGTAATTGCTTCCCTGACCTTTTTTATGCACCAAACAGGCGAATGATATGCTTGTATCGTCGGGAAAAACATGGCACAGCATTTGCCGAAGGCATAAAAAAGAAATTATCTTGAAAAAACATCGAAATTGTCTATCATTTTTAGTACTTTTGCTCATCGAAAAATAAGCCATTTATATGACAAAATCACTATTGATATTAGCAGCAGGCATAGGTAGCCGTTATGGGAGCTTGAAACAGGTAGACCAATTGGGTCCTCATGGCGAAACCATTATCGACTATTCGATATACGACGCCGTACATGCAGGGTTTGAAGAGGTAATCTTTGTGATCAGGAAAGATATAGAAGCCGAGTTTAAAGAAGTTATTATTGATAAATACAAAAACAACGTCCATGTCGACTATGTCTTGCAGGAAATAGACTGTCTTCCTGCGGGATTTGAACCTCCGTCGCAACGGACAAAACCATGGGGAACGGCTCACGCCGTATTGATGGCGAAAGATAAAATAAAGAACTTCTTCGCCGTTGTCAATGGCGACGACTTCTACGGAAGACATTCGTTTACCGTATTGGCACAGTATCTAAACGCCTTGTCTGTCAGCGACAGGCACGCTTGCAGCATGGTGGCGTATTCGCTCAAAAACACACTGTCGGATCATGGAACGGTGTCTCGCGGAGTGTGTACGTTAGACGCCTCCAACAACCTGATCGGCATAGAAGAGCATACCAAGATAGAAAAAGTCGGAAACACCATTATCAGTCATCAGCAAGACGGCACTACGATAGAGCTATCGCCCGACACGCCTGTGTCGATGAACTTCTGGGGCTTTCACCCTTCGATTTTTGGGGCTATCGAGCAGATGTTTATTGATTTCCTTCGGGAAAATATTCATAACAACACCTCCGAATTTTACATCTCTTCGGTGGTAGACGCTCTGATCAAAAGCGGAATCATACAGATAAAAGTCCTCCCGACAGACGCCTCGTGGTATGGAATAACGTACAGAGAAGACCGCCCAAAGATAGTGGAGAAATTTAAAGAAATGCAAACCTTAAACATCTACCCAAAGATAAATGAAAAATAATAAATTGTCGTTGTCCTGTTGTTTGTTGTTGCTGTTGACGTTTTCTTTTTCGTGCAATCAACCGCAACATATTCTTGAAGGCGTTTCTGCCGATGTGGAGATAACGCTGTCTCCGCCACCACCGCCTGTTCCCGATCCTGTTATCCCCAAGCCGGAGATGTGTTTGAAGATGGAAAGAATGGGGTTGGTAGACGTTCGGAAGTTCGATAAGAGTATTCGGGTTGTGCTGGCGTATTCTTCCGATGATAATTTTACAGGAAAAGTCCTCTACGAAAGTTCGCAACATGCCTATCTGCAAGTTGAGGTTGCACGCATGTTGGCAAAAGCCTCTCAACTGCTGCAAGAAGCATATCCAACGTATCGTTTGTTGGTGTTGGACGCTGCCCGTCCGGTGTCGGTGCAGCAGGTTATGTGGGACGTTGTCAAGGGTACACCCAACAATATATATGTTGCCAACCCCAAAAAGACAGGACTGCACAACTACGGTGCTGCCGTCGATATAACCATTACCAACGACTTGGGCGTGCCGCTGGATATGGGAACTCCCTTTGATTGTTTTGACCAAAAAGCACAGCCCGCCAAAGAGAAACAAATGCTCAAAGAAGGGAAACTCTCGCAACAGCAAATCGACAACAGGGAAATACTGAGAACGGTGATGAACAACGCCGGCTTTTTGACCTATCATCGGGAGTGGTGGCATTTCAATGCTTGCAAACTTGCCGAAGCCAAAGCAAAATACCAAGTGATCCCATGAAAGAATGAATGAAAGAAAAAACAACATTATTACCTTTGCAATCATTATAAAATAATTAAGACCAACATACTATTATGGCATTGTACATAAAAAATATAAAAGAACTCGTGCAGGTGGAAAGTCAACCTGCTTTGTATCGCGCAGGAAAAGAAATGGCTACCATGCACACCCTCAAAGACGCATGGTTAAAGATAGAAAACGACCTCATCAGCGGTTTCGACAAGATGTCTACCTTTGCTCCCTCGCCGTCCGACACGGTGATTGACGCCGAAGGTGGAATGGTGTTTCCGTCTTTCTGCGACTCACACACGCATTTGGTCTATAAAGGCAGTCGTGAGATAGAATATATAGATAAGATAAAAGGATTGTCTTACGAAGAGATTGCCAAACGCGGCGGCGGCATTCTCAACTCTGCCAAACGGCTTCACGAGGCTTCGGAAGAAGAGCTTTTCATCGAAGCGTGGCAACGGTTGGAAGAGATTAAAGCATACGGAACAGGTGCTGTGGAGATAAAAAGCGGTTACGGACTGTCTACCGAAGACGAATTGAAGATGTTGCGTGTTATCAAAACATTGAAAGAAGAATCGGAACTGACCATTAAGGCAACGTTTTTGGGCGCTCACGCTGTTCCGATGGAATACAGAGGCAGACAAAAGGAATATGTCGACTTGATTGTCCACGAGATGATACCCCAAGTGGGCGAAGAGCGTTTAGCCGATTTTATAGATGTTTTCTGTGATAAAGGCTTCTTCACGGTGGAAGAAACCGACCGAATGTTGACGGCGGGAAGCAAATACGGACTTATCCCCAAGATACATGCCAACGAGTTGGATTATTCGGGGGGAATACAAATTGGAGTGAAACACAAAGCCCTGTCGGTAGACCATTTGGAATACACCGGCGAAGCCGAGATAAAAGCCCTGTCTACGTCAAGCACCATGCCTACCCTGTTGCCCGGGGCGGCTTTCTTCTTGGGAATGGTGTACGCTCCGGCACGCAAGATGATAGACGCCGGTTTGCCCATCGCTATGGCAAGCGATTTCAATCCGGGATCAAGTCCGTCGGGGAACATGCAGCTGGTGTTGTCTATGGGCTGTATCAAATACAAACTGCTGCCCGAAGAGGCTATCAATGCGGTTACGCTCAACAGTGCTTATGCAATGGGTTGCAGCAACACACACGGAAGTATCGCCCGAAACAAAAAGGCAAACCTTTTCATCACGCACCCTGTTCCCACCTACGAATTTATGCCGTATGCCTACGGAAGCAACAAGGTAAAAACGGTTATCTTAAACGGAAAAATTCAGTAATGGCAATTGCTTATCTTTTGGTGGGAGGCAATCTGGATAACACCCCCGAAAAATACGACCGCCTCTCAAAGATGCTTCACAAGCAGATTGGGACGATAGTATGCAGTTCAAGACTGTATCACTCGGAGGCGTGGGGGTTTACGTCGTTGCATGGTTTTGTCAATCGGGCAATAGCGATAGAGACCGCACTAAGTCCCGAACAGTTGTTGAACAAAACGCAAGACATCGAGAGACTGTTCGGACGAAAGCCAAACACAGGCAATGGCTATCAAGACAGAAGCATGGATATTGATATTATTTTCTACGATGATGTAGTGATGAACACTCCCACGCTGCAACTGCCTCACCCAAGAATGCACTTGCGCAATTTTGTGTTGAAACCTTTACAGGAAATTGCCCCCCAACATGTTCACCCTGTTTTGTTGAAGACGGTTGCGGAACTGTCTTCCACCTGCAAAGACAAAAACCACTGTTCCTGCCCTGTATAATGAGGAATGAGGAATTACGGTTTTGTTTGTAATTTGTAATTTGTAATTCGTAATTTTTTTTACCGCTAAGGACACACAAAGTTCACAAGGACGCATTAATTCATCAAAAAAAACATTGATTTCCATTGAATTAATGCACGTTATTTCGTTTGTTATCAGTAAGTTACAGGAGTAATTTCCTGCCGGCATCCGGCAGAAACCCAAAAGTGACAGGTTCTCATTATCAATTTGTTAGCTCCCGGTAGATATTTTTCGGGATTATATATACATTTTTGCCGTTTTCGACACAATTATTTGCGATTGTATGCGTTTTTCGAGGTGTTTGTTCGGGATTTTCTCCCGGCGTAAAAAAAAATGGTTTACCTTTGCACGTTGTTTAATTATAAAAAAAACTTTTTATCATGAAAAAATACAGCTTAATTATTTGGTTTACAGCAGCATATCTGTTTTGTTCTGCTCAAAGTCTGACATTTCCGAAAACGGAATACGATTTCTCGAAAATAAAAGAAACCGACGGAAAAGTTTCGTACAGTTTTACTTACGAAAATCATTCGCCATTCAGCGTTTCTGTCATCAGGATAGATAATCCCAATCGGGCGTTGAGTATAAATTTCAAGCGGGACAGCATTCCGTCGAAAACGGGAAAAGGAAGCATAGACGTAACGCTGAACCCCAAAGACCTTTCGGGAGCGTTTAGCCATACGTTTCATGTGAAAACCATTGAAAATAGTGTAAATCAAACGTATACGTTGACCGTGAAAGCAAACATAGAGCCTCGCCCTCGAACCAAAGAAGAAATCTACCCAATGAAAGAAGGCAATTTGCGATACAAAAACAACTCTCTTCGCTACGAAACCATGACCCCGAATACCGTAATTGTAGACACGTTCTTCATTTACAACGTGTCTGCCGACACCATGACTTTCTCTTGCAAAAATTTACCGACTGCCTTTAAAATAATCGGTATGCCCGAAAAATTGGCGTCGATGCAAGAGGGAAAAATTGTTTTTGAATATTCTGCGGCAAAGAAAAATGATTGGGGATACGTATTCGAGAGAATCTCTCTCAACACCAACGACCCCGAACGTCCCGCAAAATCGTTGCATATTACCGGAAATATCTATGATGATTTTTCGACCATGACGGAAAAAGAAAAAGCCAATGCCGCCAAAATTTCGGTGGACGCCAAGGAATACAATTTCGGAACGGCTA
>JAIRTU010000001.1 GCA_031254735.1 Bacteroidales bacterium
TTAAAAGGTTCGGCATTTGATATTATCATTTTGATCAGTACGTTTTTGTTGACGGTGCTGGTCGATTTGACGGTTGCCATAGAGATAGGCATCGTGCTTTCTGCCGTTTTGTTTATGAAACGTATGGCAGACAACGGACAGGCTATTTTGCGAGATAAAGAATCGGACGTGGTAGAAAACTACAAAGATATTCCCAAAGGTATCGAGATATACGAAATTAGTGGTCCTTTCTTTTTTGGGGCGGCAAAACATTACAGCGAAGTGTTGAAAGGTCATGCCTCGTCCACCAGAATATTGATTATTCGTATGCGGCATGTTCCTTTTATCGATGCGACAGGGGTGCATAATTTCAAGGCGGCTATTCATTCTTTAAAATCGGAAAACCGACTGATTATTCTTTCCGGCGTTCAACCGGACGTTCGTAAGGGATTGGACAAAAGCGGACTTTCCAATTTAATCGGTACAGAAAACATCTTTGACAACTTCGACGCTGCCCTGAATAACGCAAAACAACGAGTAAATCTAATAGAAGATTAGACAAAAGATATGCGGAATTAAATCAGACGTTCGGTCTGTATTCATTATCTCTTTGTTTATTTCTAATAAAAATAGTACCTTTGCCAATTGTTACTAACAAATATAATTATGTACAAAATACTAAGCAAACAACTGTTGGCGCCTGCTATTGTAGAAATGGCAGTATACGCCCCACGCATTGCCAAATCGGGACAGCCGGGGCAATTCCTTATTGTTAAAACAGACGAACAGGGAGAACGAATACCCCTCACAATATGCGATTTAGACAAAGAGAAAGGCAGCGTTACCATTGTCTTTCAAATAGTGGGGAAATCTACCGAGATAATGGCGGCGTTGAACCCCGGAGATTATTTTCATAACTTTACGGGTCCTTTGGGAAAGGCTTCCGAATGGATAACACTCTCCGACGAAGAACTCCGCAAAGAAAACATTCTGTTTATTGCCGGCGGCGTGGGAACAGCACCCGTTTATCCGCAGGTGAAATGGCTGCATTCCAAAGGCATTGCCTGTGATGTACTCATCGGCGTGCGCAGCAAAGATTTTTTGATTTATCACGACAAGATGAAAGCCATAGCTCGGCAGGTCTACGTTTCCGGTGACGACGGCAGCATAGGATTTGCAGGAAAAGTTACCGATGCGCTGGTTGATTTAATCGATAATCAGGGGAAAAAATATACGCACATCGTAACCATAGGACCCATGATAATGATGAAATTTGTTACGCTGACGGCAAAATCGTACAATATTCCTGTTACGGTAAGTCTGAACTCGTTGATGGTGGACGGAACAGGCATGTGCGGTGCATGCAGGGTTACGGTGGGCGGAAAAACAAAGTTTACCTGTGTGGACGGACCCGAATTTAACGGCTATGAAGTAGACTTTGAAGAGGCTATGCGTCGTCAGGCGATGTATTCCGGCATCGAAGACAAAGTTGAGCGGGAAGAAATAGAGCATGCCGACGGACACAGCTGTTTTGTCGGCGGCGTCAGCCACGAACAACCCGACCGTAAAAAAGCAATCCCCGTCCGCGAGCAAGACCCGAAGGTACGTATCACCAATTTTGCGGAAGTATGTCACGGATACAACGAAGAAGAAGCCGTTATGGAAGCCAAACGCTGTTTGCAATGCAAAAATGCTCCTTGCGTTGGCGGTTGTCCTGTCTCTATTCATATTCCTTTATTTATTAAACACATCGCAAGCGGCGATTTCGACTTAGCCGCACAGACACTGAACGAAAGTTCGATGCTTCCCGCTGTTTGCGGGCGTGTCTGTCCGCAAGAATCGCAATGTGAAGGCGTTTGTGTGCTGGGCAAGAAAGGCGACCCTGTCTCTATCGGAAAGTTGGAACGCTTTGCCGCCGATTGGAAACGTCATCAACCCAAAGCACCAAACAAACCCATTCCCTGCAATGGACATAAGGTGGCAGTGATAGGCAGTGGTCCTGCGGGACTTACCTGTGCCGGCGATCTGGCGAAAATGGGCTATCGGGTTACTGTCTTTGAAGCCTTGCATTTGGCGGGTGGCGTTTTGGTGTATGGTATCCCCGAATTTCGTCTGCCTAAAAAAGAAGTGGTAGAATACGAGGTGCAAAATATTATTAATCTCGGAGTGGAAATTAATACCGATGTGATTGTAGGAAAAACGGTCTCTATCGACACGCTGTTGGAAGAAGAAGGCTTTGACGCCGTATTTGTTGCATCGGGTGCGGGCTTGCCCAACTTTATGAATATTCCCGGAGAAAACCTCAACGGAGTGGTTTCTTCCAACGAATTTCTTACCCGAAACAACCTGATGAAATCGTATCATAAACAGTTTCATACTCCCAATTTTGTGGGGAAAAAAGTAGCGGTTGTCGGTGGCGGCAATGTGGCTATGGATGCGGCACGTACAGCGATACGTTTGGGGTCGCATGTTGAGATTATTTACCGCCGTTCCGAACAGGAACTTCCCGCACGAATAGAAGAAGTGCATCATGCCAAAGAAGAAGGACTTATTTTCAATATGCTGACCAATCCTGTTGAGATATTGGGCAACGAAAAAGGGTGGGTTTCGGCGATGCGGTGCAGACGTATGGCATTGGGCGAACCCGACGCTTCGGGAAGACGTTCCCCCAAAGAAATTCCCGATTCGGACTTTATTTTAGATGTAGATATGGTGATAATGTCTATCGGAACGTCGCCCAATCCGTTGATTGCCGCCACAACGCCTCATTTGGACACGAGCAACCGGGGAACTATTGTTGCCGACGATAACGGAACAACCTCTCGCAAGGGCGTTTTTGCGGGCGGCGACGCCGTAAGCGGTGCTGCAACGGTGATTCTTGCCATGGGGGCAGGGCGAAAAGCCGCCAAAGCAATAGATGCGTATATTCAAGGGGAAAAGTAGAAAAGCAATTTTTTTTCTTCGTGATATTTTTATTGCATCGATGAAAATAAAAGTTGTACTTTTGCAAAACAGTAGTAATTCATTTATATTAAAATTTATATTCAAATAAAAGACATGGAAAAGACAGGGAAAATAATCTCCGTTTCGATAATCTCTATCGCGATTGTTGTCTCGGCAATGTGTTTGGGCAATGCCTATCGAAACAGAGGAAAAGCAACAAAGAAAATAGAAGTTACAGGCAAAGCCGAACGCGATTTTACGGCAGATTTAATTGTATGGAATGCCTCTTTTACCAAGCAAAGCATGGACATGAAAGACGCTTTTAAACAGTTGAAGTCGGACGAAAGCACGGTTAAAAATTATTTGACGGAAAAAGGTATTAAAGAAGACGAAATGGTTTTCAGTTCTGTTCAAATCGAAAAAGTGTATGACGGTTTTTACGACGAAAAAGGACGGTACAACCGTAAGTTTCTGGGCTACGAACTGCGTCAGGAGGTAAGTATTTCGTCGAAAGACATCAACAGGGTAGAAAAAATATCTCGCGAAGTGTCCGACCTTATCGATGCGGGCGTGGTACTCACCAGCGATTCGCCCGATTTCTTTTATACCAAATTGTCGGATTTGAAGTTGGAACTGGTAGAAGAAGCCACCGCCGACGGTCGTATACGTGCCGAAAAAATCGCTTACAGCGCCAAAGCGGATATTGGCAGATTGATATATGCCAATCTGGGTATCTTTCAGATAACAGGACAACATTCCAACGAAAATTATTCGTGGGGAGGTGCTTTCAACACCAAGTCAAAAGAAAAAACGGCAAGCATTACGGTGCGGCTGAATTTTGAAACAAAATAAAATACACAGATGAAAATAGTAATTACCGGAGGGGCAGGATTTATCGGCTCGCATGTGGTTCGGTTGTTTGTGAATAAATATTCGGAGTATCATATTTTCAATTTGGACAAATTGACCTACGCCGGCAATTTGGAAAATTTGAAAGATATAGAACACAAGCCCAATTATTCTTTTATAAAAGGTGATATTGTGGATACGGACTTTGTGCATGCTGTTTTTCACCAACACGCATTCGACGGCGTGATACATCTGGCTGCCGAATCGCATGTAGACAGGTCGATTGTTTCGCCTTTGGATTTTATTTATACCAACATTGTCGGGACGGCAAACCTGCTGAATGCGGCGCGTGCCGTCTGGGGCAAAAACATGGAAAAGAAACGTTTTTACCATATCTCCACCGACGAAGTGTACGGCTCGCTGGGCGAAGAAGGTGCTTTTACCGAGACCACGCCTTACAGTCCGCACAGTCCGTATTCTGCTTCCAAAGCAAGTTCCGATCATTTGGTTCGGGCATATCACGATACGTTCAACATGCCCAACGTGATTTCCAACTGTTCCAACAATTATGGTTCTTATCAGTTTCCCGAGAAATTAATTCCGCTTTTTATCAATAATATTTTGCACAACAAACCTCTGCCTGTGTATGGAAAAGGCTTGAATGTACGCGATTGGCTTTATGTGGAAGACCACGCAAAAGCCATCGACCTGATTTTTCATAAAGGGAAAAACGGAGAAACCTACAACATCGGCGGGAACAACGAATGGAAAAATATCGACCTTATCCATAAGTTGATAGAAATCATGGACGAAGAATTGGGACGTGAAAAAGGCGCCTCTTTATCGTTGATAACATACATAAAAGATCGGGCGGGACACGATTTGCGTTATGCTATCGACGCCTCCAAAATAAAACGGGAATTGGGGTGGACGCCCTCTATTCAATTCACGGAAGGGTTTAAACAAACGGTGAAATGGTATCTGTCAAACGAACAATGGTTAAAAAATGTTAC
>JAIRTU010000032.1 GCA_031254735.1 Bacteroidales bacterium
AGATACTTTTCAAGGAATGCAAAGGTACAACTTTTTTGCTTACATTTTTCCGCTTTGTTGTTTTTTTTATTTCTCCCTCATTTTCAGCACAAAACCCCTACTCTACGCTGATGTTTGACAGTAGCGACGAGGGAAAATTGACTGAATTTTATTCAGTAAAGATTTTAATCATTCACTTTTTCAAACATAAAACAGACAAAGCCTGCACCAAACGAAAGACCTTTCGCTACAAGACAAAACCGATCCCCCAATTTATATAAAACGAATGAGCAAGCGGTTTTATTGTGTTAATTTGTCAATCACCTGATAATCAATTATTTAAAATGCAAATTATGGCTTCAAGCAACCAACAGGAACTACATACACGCCGTCTTTGCGTTGAAAGGCAAATTGTCCGCCTGTCAAAATCATCAAAAATGAAGGCTCTCGCATTTTCTCCGTATTGACTTTATTTTTGAATTTCAACAAATTTCCTGCGGCTTCTTCAATTTGTTTATTGCCGAGTTTTACCTCAATCGCCCCCCAACGACCGTCACGAAGCTGCACGATCAAATCAACTTCCAGCCCCGTCTTGTCTCTGAAATGGAACACATCGCCATCGTCGTGTTGTGCATATATGCGAACATCACGAGTACATAATGCCTCGAACAACAATCCGAAATATTTAAAATCTTGCAAAAGAGCTTCGGGATTCATTCTCATCACCGAAGCAGCAATTGCAGGGTCAACAAACTGATGTTTTGGAGAAGTACGAATAGCCGTCCTTGACCGCAACGAAAGCGACCATGCCGGCAATGGCTCAACCACAAAAATCCGCCGCAAGGCATTGTAATACGAATACATCGTCTTGTCGGAAATTGTTTCTTCGGTAGCTTCTATATCTTTCAAAATGGTTTGATAGGAAGCCATTGTCGTAACGTTTCGAGCAAGAGAACGCAAAAGCAAACGCACTTTGTTCGGATTTTTCTCTACCTCGTCCACACGTGAAACATCTTTATTTATAACAGCTTCAACGTAATCTCTAGGCATACGCAATGCCGTTCTGTCTGATTTGTCGATAGTTGCAGGAAATCCGCCACGACAGATACAAAATGCGATTTGCTCAATAGTCAAATCGGATATGCTTTCAATATCTTGAACGCCATTAAACAAATCCATCAGCGAAATTGTGCCGTTAGATTCTCTCGACTCGTACAAACTCATTGTCCGCATCAAAACTCTCGCTATGCGACCTGTTCCTGTGTGAGCCGTAACATTGTCGGAGGGAACAGCAGAACCTGTCAAGATAAATTGCCCTGTTTTTCCACGAGAATCCACCACAAATCGAACGGCGTCCCAAAGTATCGGCGAAACCTGCCATTCATCAAGTAAACGAGGAGTGTCGCCTCTCAACAACAAAGACGGTTTGGTATCTGCAATTTGTTGATAGTTTTTTGTCCTGTCAGGATCTTGCATCAGCAGCGTACTTTTAGCAACATGCTTGGCGGTGCTTGTTTTCCCGCACCACTTTGCACCTTCTATCAGCACTGCCCCCATTGAAGAAAGTGCTTCTTGCAGTTCTTTGTCGCAAACTCTTGATATATAATTGTCGTTTACCATGATATATATTTTTTCTCACTGCAAAGATACAACTTTTTTCCGAATTTGGACGTGTTTTATTTCCAGATTTGGACGGTTTTTATTTCTGAATTTAGACGTTTTTTGCTTCTGCATTTGGACAATTTTTATTCGAAAAATTTAAACAGTTTTTATTCATCTATTCGAACAGTTTTTATTTATTGATTTACAGAATATTAATACAATATTTGCAGCACTCTATTTCCGTATTTGGACGTGTTTCACTTCCGTATTTGGACAATTTTTATTTCCATATTTGGACTATTTTCGTTTCTGTATTTAGACGATTTTTATCCGAAAAATTTAATCGGTTTTTATCCGTCTATACAAACTGTATTTATTTATTGATTTACAGAATATTATCCGAATATTTGCAGCACTCAATTTCCGTATTTGAACATATTTCACTTCCGTATTTGAACATATTTCACTTCCGTATTTGGACATGTTTTGTTTCTGTATTTAGACAATTTTTATCCGAAAAATTTAAACGGTTTTTATCCGCCTATACAAACTGTATTTATTTATTGATTTACAGAATATTATCCGAATATTTGCAGCATTCTATTTCCGTATTTGGACGTGTTTCTCTTCCGTATTGGGACGGTTTTCATTTCTGCATTTAGACGGTTTTCATTTCTGCATTTAGACGATTTTCATTTCTGCATTTAGACGATTTTTATCCGAAAAATTTGAACGGTTTTTATTCATCTATTCAAACTGTATTTATTCATTGATTTACAGAATATTATATGAATATTTACAGCATTCAATTTCCGTATTTGAACGTGTTTCACTTCCGTATTTGGACGATTTTTATTTCTGAATTTGGACGATTTTCGTTTCTGAATTTAGACGATTTTTTACAAGAAAAATTTGAACGGTTTTTATTCATCTATACAAACTGTATTTATTTATTGATTTACAGAATATTATCCGAATATTTGCAGCACTCAATTTCCGTATTTGGACGTGTTTCACTTCCGTATTTGGACGTATTTCACTTCTGTATTTGGACAGTTTTTATCTCCAGATTTGGACAATTTTTATCCGAAAAATTTGAACGTTTTTCATTAATCTATTCAAACTGTATTTTATTTATTGATTAACAGAATATTAATACAATATTTGCAGTATTCTATTTCCGTATTTGGACATATTTCACTTCCGTATTTGGACGGTTTTTGTTTCCGCATTTGGACGTGTTTCACTTCCGCATTTGGACAATTTTCGTTTCTGCATTTGGCAGATAAAAATTATCCGAATTACATTTTTAAGTACCTTCGTAAAATAAACTATCGCCAAACACAAGCCGTTAAGCATTTATTTCTCATGCTTTTATCGCTGTATCCGCTTGTAATCAAAAACATATCGATTATCAATTCCGTTCTCGAAATTATAAATAAGTTTTATCCGTATTGCACCCAACACCTGATTGTTTTTTCCGACAATAATAATATCTCCTTCTTCAACATCAAATAGAGAATCGGACTTTAAACTGCTGTCATACACACTTTGTATACTTGTCGAAGTTGCCGCAAGATAATCAAAATCGTTAAATCGAACAAAATAAACACCTGTATGACTTCTCCATATTTTTGAAAGCAATCGGTTGGTATCCAAAGGATCGCAGGTATCATATATATCTGCATTGGTTATACCGACAACATTGGAAAGCGTTTCAAGGTTGAAACCGTCAAAAGTCTGACCGCAACCAAACATCGTGAGATGCTCATGATGAACAATTGCATGGCTGACAGACTGCGTGTCGGCAACAACTTGCACCAATGTCTTATAAGAAGCTGTCGACACATTGCTTTGCAAAAAAGCCGTGAACGTCAATTCTATATTTGCAGGAATATCGCGTTGTGAAACAACATAATAAAAATCAAACTCCGACACCTCCCGATTCAACAAGGTGTCTAATACAAGCACCGTACCACGTTGCAAATCATTACCTGTAACGGTAACATTTTTCACCACATCGTTGACGGCAGAAGAACGAACATGAAACAAAATGCTGTCGCCAAATGTACGGTCGGTAAGAGTGTCATCGGTTGCAACCAAAATGCTCACTCTCGGAGTTGTTTCTCTGTTGCAATGACAAAATAAAAATATCATCGCAAGATAAAAAAATAATCGCTTCATAATTAGCTGTTTTGACAGTTTAAAAAAATAATATTATCGCTTTACGGCTGCAATTTCTTCGATTGCTTCTATTGTCGTATCAATATCTTTTTCTGTGGTAAAAGGTCCTATACTCAATCTGACCGTTCCGTGAATGTCTATTGTACCCAACTGTTCATGAACTTTGGGGGCGCATTGCAAGCCTGTTCGACAAGCAATATCATAATCTACGTCCAACATCGTTCCCACGTCGGCGGCTTCAAAATTTTTGACATTGAAACTCAACACCGGATTTTGATTTTTCGTATCCGTTGCACAATAGGTAGTAACTCCGTCGATATTTTGCAACGCCAAACGCAATTTATCCCAAAGGGCAATCTCTCGTCTGTGCAGATTTTCAATTCCTTTTTCCAAAATCCACTTCACGCCTGCATTCAGCCCTGCAATGCCCAACAAATTCATGGTTCCTGCTTCCAAGCGATACGGATATTCTTCCAAATGAGCAGGATAAGCCGAACGCACACCTGTTCCGCCGTAACGAGTATGACGAATATTCACTCCTTCCCGCACGTAAGATCCGCCAATTCCTGTTGGCCCCATCAAACATTTATGACCCGTAAAAATATATACATCTATATTGGAAGCCGTCATGTCTATCGGCACAGCACCCGCACCCTGACTGCCGTCAACCACAAAGAAAACACCCGCTTCTTTGCAAATTTTCCCTATTTCTTCCAAAGGCTGTATCGTGCCTATCACATTGGAACTGTGTGTACAAACAACAAATTTTGTATTCGGCTTAATGGCTTTTTTTATATCGTCGGGGTGTACATAACCCAACGAGTCGAAAGGAATATAAGTTACATCAATAATTCCTTGCTGCTGCATACAGTAGAGCGGACGCAATACGGAATTATGCTCCAACATCGTTGTAACAACATGATCGCCTTTTTCGGATAATCCCTGCAAAATCATATTCAACGAGTCGGTGGCATTATGACTAAAAGTCAAGCGGTTTGGATCGCCGCCGCCATGAAACAAATCGGTGAGCAATTTTCGCGTATTGAAAATAATTTCTTCGGTTTCCAAAGCCGCATCAAAACCCGAACGTCCGGGATTTACACCGTGTTTGCGGTAAAAATCACACATAAAATCATAAACCACATCAGGTTTTGGATAAGTGGTAGCTGAATTATCTAAATATATCATAATGATTATTTTTTATTTGTTCATGAATTATTTTTTTTGCTGTAATAAAAATACAAAAATAAATCAAAACTTACGATAGTGATATTAAAAATATAAACATAACTCACCCAATCGAAGCCCGAAGTTATCTTGTAAAGGATTCCAAAAACATATCCGAAAATAATTACTATCATAAACATCGGACTTTTTCCTGTTACTATTTTGGTTTTCAATGTTTTGATAATAGATATGGGCCAGCCGAAAGCAAAGCACAACAACATCATCATCTCGCATATTTTACTGAACGACTCCATAATTATTTCAATTTATTCATAAATTTTTCTATGTTGATGATAAAACGCTCATGCGTTCCCTTGCCGATAATTCCTGTTTCGTCGTAAGCCGTAACCGAAAATCGCAGTTTTCTTCCCTCTTGTGATTCCAAAACCGACTCGCACCAAACTTTTTGTCCCAACGGCGTTGCCTTGGAATGTTCTATATTTAAATGTGTTCCAACGCTGGCAAAACCTTTCGGCAAAAAACCGTTTATGCTGTTATGAGCCGTATTTTCCATTAAGGCTATCATTGCGGGCGTAGCAAACACTTCCAACAATCCCGAACCACAGGCATAAGCGGTATCTTTCATTGTTACCTCTTGTTCTTGGTATCCTTTGATCCCTTTTTCTATTACGATGTCCATATTTTGTTTTTATAACTTAAATTGTTTTCTCTTCGCAAGACTACAATGAATAAACTATCGACAAAGCAATCTTATTTTGTCCATGTCAAAAAAAAGTTTTAGTTTTTTTCTCTTTCTTCAATCTCTTCGCAAAAAAAATATCCTTACCATTGATATGACAAGCAAATTTTCCTTGCCAAAAAAATCAAGAATTGCTTTGTTGCTTCACACTTCGTATTTTTCGATAATGACAAAATCTATCGGCAAAATCTTATCTTGACATGCAACAACAAAGCAATCCCGGAAAATCACAAACCGCTCAGCGATTATTTGTTCACTTGGAATGTTTTATCGCCATGCTTTATAAAGTTAACAATCTGTGTTGCGGCAGCCAAACCTGCATTGATATTGGCTTCGGCTGTTTCTGCACCCATTTTTTTGGGTGTTGTAAAGAAACGTGTACCAAATTTCGACTTCATCTCTTCGGCATTCGCAGGAGAAATATCCGTACAATATTTCAAATCGGCACGTTCTTCCATCACTTTCACCATTTCTGCCTCGTTGATAACTTCTTTGCGAGCCGTATTTACCAGACAACCGCCTTTTGGCATCTTCGACAAAAGATTGTATCCGATAGACCCTTTCGTCTGTTCGGTTGCAGGAATATGCAACGAGATGTAATGACAGGCAGCATACAGTTCTTCCTCCGATTGAACAGGCGTTACGCCTTCCGCTTTCATCTTGTCGGCAGCAATAAAAGGATCAAAAGCATAAATTTCCATACCAAATCCTTTGGCGATATTGGCAACCAAACGACCGACATTTCCGTAGGCATGAATGCCCAACTTCTTGCCTTTGAGTTCTGAACCCGTACCCGGATTGAAACAGTTGCGAGCCATAAACACCATCATTCCGACAGCCAATTCCGCCACAGCGTTAGAGTTTTGTCCGGGAGTGTTCATTGCCACAATATTTTTTGCCGTACATGCCGCCAAATCCAAATTGTCGAACCCTGCACCTGCACGAACAACAATTTTCAGGTTTTTTGCTGCATCGATCACCTCTTTGGTTACTTTGTCGGAACGAACAATCAATGCGTCCACATTGGCAACCGCCGCATAAAAATCCGACACATCGGTATATTTTTCCAACAATTGCAGTTCAAAGCCTGCATCTTCAACTATTTTACGGATACCGTCCACCGCTGCTTTGGCAAACGGCTTCTCCGTTGCTACTAATACCTTCATCTTTTTGTTGATTTTTTGTCGGTTCGATTATTATTTATTCATTTTTTCAAATTCCTGCATACAGTCAACCAAAGCCTGAACGCTTTCTTTCGGGCAGGCATTGTAGACAGAAGCACGGAAACCGCCCACCGAACGATGTCCTTTAATTCCAACCATTCCTTTCGATTTGGCGAAATCCATAAATGCTTCTTCTTTGTTTTGGTATGGGTCTGCCATAACAAAACAAATATTCATAATAGAACGCGATTCTTTTTCGGCAGTTCCGACAAACATTGTATTGCGATCGATTTCGTTGTACAATATGGCGGCTTTTTCTATATTGCGTTTGTGAATAGCGTTCAAACCACCCAAATTTTTCACCCATTTCAAAGTTTCTTTCATCACGAAGATAGAAAACACAGGCGGCGTGTTAAACATCGAACTTTCTTTGATCTGTGTACGATAATCGATCATGGTAGGTATTTTGCGGGATACTTTTCCCAAAATATCTTCCCGAACAATAACAAATGTAACTCCCGCAGGACCTACATTTTTCTGAGCGCCACCATAAATAAGTCCGTATTTGGAAACATTTACCGGACGGCTCATTATATCCGACGACATATCGGCAATCAAGGTAACAGGCGAATCCATATCGGTATGAATTTCTGTTCCGTAAATGGTGTTGTTGGTTGTGATGTGGAAATAGTCCGCATCTTTGGGAATTTCGTATCCTTTGGGGATATAAGTGTAATTTTTGTCGGCAGAAGAAGCCACTTTTACTACTTCGCCAAAAAACTCGGCTTCTTTGGCGGCTTTTTTCGCCCAAACACCTGTTTCTAAATACGCCGCTTTCTTCTCTAACAGATTAAAAGGAACGGTCATAAACTGTGTACTTGCACCTCCGCCCAGAAAAAGGGTTTTGTATCCGTCGGGGATATTTAAAAGTTCTTTCCACAAGGCTTCGGTTTCGTCCATTACCGCTTGCCATTCTTTTGAACGATGAGAGACTTCTATTACAGACATGCCTGTTCCGACAAAATCTTTTAACGCCTCGATACTTGCATTGATAGCCTCTTTGGGCAAGACACAGGGTCCTGCATTGAAATTATGTACTGCTTTCATATTTATAGATTTTAAATTCTTGAAATTTTTATGTATTCTATTTTATAATAACTCCGACAAAATTAAGGAATAAAACAATAGGAAATGACATTTTTGATAAATTTTATTTCCCTGAAAATAAACATCTTACGCACCACTCCAAAAAAAACACGTTATTTTTCGCATATATTGCGACAGCAGAACGGCATAATCTCATCAATCTTCCGAAATTTTTTCAACAATTTCTCGGTACTTGGAAAAGAAATTGGCACGAGAAACAAAACCGTAATACCTGTTGTTTTCGTCCAAAACCACCATGTTGTACAAACCGCTTTCTTTAAACTTCACCGCCACATCTGCGATGTTTTCATGCGGGTCGATCGACACATTTGGCACAAAAGAAAGGTCTTTCGCCGTAATCGTATCGTACTTTTCGGGTTGGAATATTATTTCTCGAACATCGTCCAGAAAAACAATACCATAAAATCGACGTTCTTCGTCTACAAGCGGAAAAATATTTCGTGTGGAATGAGCAATCGTATCAACCAAATCGCGCAGCATGGCGTCGGGAGATAATGTTTTGAAATTGTCTTCTATCAATTCTTCCACGTCCATTTTGCTGAGAGCGTGCTTGTCTTTGTGATGAGTAATCAAATTTCCCTCTTTTGCCAGACTTTTGGTATACACCGAAAATTTCTCAAACGGATACATCACCGCATTGGAAATCACTACCGTAATAATCAGCGGAAGCATCAATTGATAACCTCCCGATATTTCCGCAATCAGGAATACGGCGGTGAGCGGTGCTTTCATCACGCTGCCCATAATACCTGCCATTCCCGCCAAGGTGAAATTTAATATGGATACATCAAAATGGAAAAGAGTATTGAGCAATATTGCCAAGAAACACCCCGCCACAGCACCCAAAAACAAAGAAGGAGCAAATACGCCTCCTATTCCGCCCGCACCGGTAGTAAATGCGGTGGCAAAAGTTTTGAGCATCAACAGCAAAAATAAAAACAATGGCAAAAGCCACGTATGATATTGAAAACGATAAAACGGACTGTTGATAAATAATTTATGTATATCGTCGTGCATCATGGCGATAATGCTGTCGTAGCCTTCGCCGTAAAGCGACGGAAAGAAAAAGATTAAAACACCCAACAGTATTCCGCCTGTCAATATGCGGATATACGATTTTTTTATTTTCTTGAAAAATCCTTCCACTTTTTCCGAAACACGCATAAAATATATGGAATATATCCCTGTAAATGCACCCAGAATAATATAAAAAAGGAGTTTCCCCATTTCAAAATTGATAGGCTCTACCGAATGAAACATAATGCTGCGTCCCAATGTAAGGTACGACATGCTGGTTGCCGTAACCGCCGAGACCAGCAAAGGAACCAACGATGCCGTGGTTAAATCCAACATCAACACTTCTATGGCGAATATCACCCCTGTTATGGGAGCATTAAAAATGGCAGCAACCGCAGCCGTAGAACCGCATGCCACCAATGTTATCACCGATTTATCGTTCAATTTGAAAAGCGATCCCAATTGCGAGCCTATGGCAGAGCCTGTGAGAGTGATAGGCGCTTCCAAACCCACCGACCCGCCAAAACCTACGGTCAGGGTGCTGGAAATCACCGAAGAATACATATTGTGCGATTTTATCTTTCCGTCGTTTTTTGCGATAGCATACAATATCTTGCTCACACCATGAGAAAGATCGTCTTTGACAAAAAATTTGAGATACAACACCGTCAACGTGATCCCTATCATGGGAAATGCCAGATAGAGAAAGTTGAAATCTTTTTCGGGAAAAGCATTTTGAAGTATGGTCTGGGTAAAATGCACGGTGTTTTTCAATATCACCGCCGCCAATCCTGCTATGATACTGACAAAAATACTCAGTATAAACACTTTGTTCCTGTCGGAGAGCGTTGTAAATCCGTCGGTTAAACGGTTGATATACTTGCTGATTTTCATAGATTTGCGAGCGAATTGATCAAACTGAACGTAATAATGTATTCGTTTCCGTCTTCCGTAAATTTGACTTTCAGGATATTATTTCTAAATTTTATAATCTCATAATCGCGAACCACGCGCCGGTACATGTTTTGAAAAGTAACATGCAGTATTTTTTTCCGATCTTGAAACTCCCAATGCCCGGAACTTTCTACATTAATATTGTCTTTGTAATAGGTGATAGTGATAATTCCGCCCGAAGTAAACATCAGCAACGTGTTTACGCTTTCTATGTAAGTAGGAAAATTATTCGACAAGATTTCTCCGTTTTTCTCGACGGAAGAAATATTCCACAATCCTTTAATCCGTTTTTCTACTTTCCGAAAATTGATAAAAGGTCCCTCTTCATAACGGCAACCCGACAGCAAAAACATCAATAGAACGGCTGTTAATGTAATTTTTTTCATGATATTGTATATTTTCTAAATATTAAAAATTTCAAACATAACGGCTTACGATTGTTTTCCGTTTGCAGCGTTCGCCGATTTTTGCAGAAATCAACCATAAAAAATTCATTTTTCCCAATACTGTTTTGCACCATACAAGCATTTATTTGATGTGCCATTTTTCTTGCATACAATGACACAGCTGCACTTCCACCGCCCGGTTTTTCTTTAAATAATCATGCAGTCGCTCCGCAAAATATACCGAGCGATGCTGTCCGCCCGTGCAGCCGAAACTGATCATTAAATGTTGGAATTTCCGCTCCGTATAATTATGTACCGCCATATCCACAATCGATTTCACCTGTTGATAAAAAAGATTTACTTCCTGTTTTTCATTTAAATAATCTACCACTTCTCTGTTTTTTCCACTCAAAAATTTATAGGCGTCATATCGTCCCGGATTGGGCAAACAACGACAGTCGAACACAAATCCGCCGCCGTTGCCGCTTTGGTCGGCAGGGATTGATTCTTTAAACGAAAAACTGTAAATACTTATTTTCAACGGAGGCGAAGAATAAGACTGCAACACTTCCGAATCTGCCAATTGTCGGAACACTTGCCACAAAACAGGTATCTCTATCGGAAGTTTGACATGATCGAGCAGGTATTGAAGATTTTTCAAAGCGTAGGGAATACTTTGCAAAAAATGCGTTTTCTTCTCATAAAATCCTCTAAATCCATACGACCCCATCGCCTGCATAATGCGAACAAACACAAAAGCATCATAATATTTCTCAAAGTTTTGAGCCGCCGCAAACTGTGTCTTTTTCAGTTGAGAGACATAATAATCCAACAACAAATTCCTCACCGATTGCGGCATGTTTGCTTTTCCGTCATACAACAAAGAAGCAACATCATATTGCAAAGCCCCTTTTCGTCCGCCCTGATAATCGATAAAATAAAGTTTACCGTTTTGTATCATAATGTTCCGCGACTGAAAATCACGGTACAGAAAAAAAGAGGCGTCGGCTTCCAACAGAAAATCGGCTAAGGTGTTGAAATCGTTTTCCAAAAGTTGCTCATCGAAATTGATTTTTGCCAATTTGAGGAAATAATATTTAAAATAATTCAAATCCCACATCACCGACTGCCTGTCGAATGCAGCACGCGGATAACACAGGCTGTAATCCAAGCCCTCGCCGCCGTATATTTGCATTTGCAACAAGCCGTCCAACGCCTGCTGATAGGTTGTGATTAACGATTCGGGAAAGTCGTCCGTACTTTGTCGCGTTTCGCACAAGAGTTGATACAGCGTTTGGTTTCCCAAATCTTCAACAAGATAAACATTCTTTTCAAGATTTTCGTTCAAGATATGCGGAACAGACATTCCTTTGCTTTTGAAATGACGCGAAAACTCGACAAACGCCCGATTTTCTTTTTTATCTTCATTAAAAACACCCATGACAGAAATATCGTTTTGCTGCATGCGATAATATTTCCGTGCCGATCCCGATGCTTCCAACAGGGTTATTTGCCCGACTTCTTTTCGGAAAGTCGCAAAAAACAGGTCTTTCAAATCTTCCGTATGTCTGTTCATCGTATAATCATTCCATGGTTTGATTTTTCCAAAGAAAGAAAGCAATCGCTATGCTCTCGCAGGGTGAATGGGAATGTTTTTTTAGTTTACTTTAAACAATTCTATTTCAAATATCAATGTGGAATAGGGTTTGATAACGCCCATATCGCGGTCGCCGTATGCGAGATGAGAAGGGATATAAAATTCAAATTTCGAGCCTTCGCTCATCAATTGAAGCCCTTCTGTCCACCCCTGAATTACCTGATTAAGCGGAAATGTCATTGTTGAACCGCGAGCAACCGAAGAATCGAAAACCGTTCCGTCGATCAACTGTCCGTGATAATGTACTTCTACAATGTCGGTAGCAACAGGTTTTTTGCCAATACTCTCGGTGATTATCTTGTATTGCAGACCGCTGGCGGTTTCCCGGACGCCGGGTTTTTGTCGGTTGGCTTCCAAAAATGTACGTTCTTCCCCCATTTCGACGGCTCTTCTTGCGAGTTCCTGCTCTTCAATTTCTGCTTGCAGTTGAGTGAATATTTGCGTAATTTCTTCGTCTGACAATTCCTGTTTTCTTCCGTTCAATGCATCTGAAACCCCTTTTGCAAAGACTTGCTCATCGACTTTGAAGTTCATACTCCGATAATTGATCCCTACTGCTATGCCTAACGCATACGATTTTTTTTCTTCTTGTGTCATACTGTTATTTATATATTAACCGTGCAAAGGTACACAAAATAAATTAGCGATTAGCGATGTTTCAATTGTCGGAACTATGATTTGTGGGATTAATGAGATTAGGCTTTGTTGTTTCGTCATTAACCGGTTATCACTAACCTCTATTTTTTTGTCCTGCCCTCCGGGCAGCGGTTGGTTGGTGTGCCCTTTTCCGCAGGTCGATGACCTGCGGTTATGAAAATGTTGTCCTCCGGACAAACGAGACGTTTCTTTTGTGTGTGCGGGGTTAAACCTTTGAGGTTTCAAAAACCTCAAAGGTTTGGTTTTCATTATATTAATCATACTTCCGACAATATTCCGAACCGGGCAAGAGCCTAAGCCGAACGGATTTATCGATAAGCATCAATGATACCGACAAAAATTGATATTATTATTCACTATTCGTTATTCACTGTCAAACGCCCCTAAATCCCTTAAAGGGGACTTTCACGCCGTCTGAACCGGGATTTTTTTAATTACGAATGACGTTTTTTTTTTGTTCAGGCAAGAATATTAGCTATTATCAATCCGGAGACAACAAAACGTCCGAAGCGTCCGACAAGCATCATTATAAATACAGGCATCGGTTTGAAGCGAAGAAACCCCAACGACAACCCTATCAAATCGCCCACAAACGG
>JAIRTU010000104.1 GCA_031254735.1 Bacteroidales bacterium
TGCACTATTCATTTGGGTTGTCAATTATTAACAGCCATTTGTTGAAAGGTGCTACTCTACTGTTAACTAATAAATCATTGATGGAAAAAGATTTTTGGACATTTCTTGAAGATGAAAAAGCAACAAGTTTATCCGGCGTTCCCTATACTTATGAAATGTTGAAACGGCTTCGCTTTTTCCGTATGGGTTTGCCTTCACTTAGGACATTGACGCAGGCAGGCGGAAAATTAAATACGGAACTATGCAGGGAATTTGCCGAATATGCTCAGGTGACCGGAAAACAGTTTGTCGTAATGTACGGGCAAACAGAAGCCACCGCACGCATGAGCTACCTTCCGCCGGAACAAGCTTTATCCAAAGCGGGAAGTATCGGCGTTGCCATTCCCGGAGGCAGATTCAGTTTAGTGGATGAAAATCGACAATTGATTGAAACCGGCGGACAAACAGGAGAGTTGGTGTATCAAGGGCCTAATGTCTCATTGGGATATGCAGAATCGGCGGAAGATTTGGCAAAAGGCGACGAAAACAAAGGTGTTTTATATACAGGCGATTTGGCTCAAAGAGATAACGATGGTTACTATTATATTGTCGGACGAAAAAAACGCTTTATCAAACTTTTCGGAAACAGAATCAGTTTGGATGAAACAGAAGGTATGTTGAAATCCATGTATGGGGACTGCGCCTGCACAGGAACAGATGATAAAATGACTGTTTACATTACTGAAAAAGGGAAAGAGGCTGAAATAAAACAGTTTATTTCAATGAAAACAAATATTCATTTTAGCGCTTTTGAAGTAAGACACATTGCGTCTATCCCTAAAAATTCGTATGGGAAAACAAGCTATACCGAATTGACTTCGTAAAACATGCAAATAGCAGATATATTGGATATACAGCCTTATTCGTTGAACAAAACGAAAAAGGAACAACTGTTAAGTGCTTGTCTCACCGGATTGTCTCGGTATCATTATACCCATTGCTTGCCGTACAAAAAAATGATGGACAGCATAAATTACGATGTAAGTAAAAATTACAGTTATTACGACTTACCGTTTCTTCCGGTCAGGCTGTTTAAAATGTTTGATTTATACAGCGTCCGGCAGGAAGAGATTGCAAAAACAATGACTTCGTCCGGCACAACGGGACAGGCTGTTTCTAAAATTTATCTTGACCGGGTAACATCTGCCAATCAAACAAAGGCGCTGACAAAGATCGTGTCCTCTTTTGTTGGGAAACAACGTGTCCCGATGATTATTATTGATTCGGAAAATGTGGTCAAAGACCGGAGTCTCTTTTCAGCTCGGGGTGCTGGTATTTTAGGCTTTTCCATTTTCGGTTCCAAACGAGTATATGCTCTGAATGATCAAATGCAGTTAAATAGTGAAATGTTACAGGAATTTGTTGAAAATCACAAAAATGAACGTCTGTTTTTGTTTGGTTTTACTTTTATGATATATCAACATTTTTATCAGGAATTATCGAAAAAAGGAATAAAACTTGATTTGTCAAATGCCGTATTAATACATGGAGGAGGCTGGAAAAAATTAATTTCGCAAGCAGTTACAACTGAACTTTTTAAGTTAAAATTGAATGAGGTTTGCGGTATTAAGCATATTCATGATTATTACGGCATGGTGGAACAAACAGGTACGATCTATATGGAATGTGAACGTGGGCATTTACATGCCCCGGTATTTTCCGACGTCATCATACGAAGAGCGATAGATTTTTCTCCCGCCGGTTTTGGAGAAAAAGGAATTATACAAGTTGTTTCCATTCTTCCTCAAAGTTATCCGGGACATTCGCTTTTAACTGAAGATGAGGGAATTTTGCTGGGAGAAGATGATTGTCCATGTGGAAGGCTTGGCAAATATTTCAAGATAACGGGAAGATTAAAAAATGCAGAAATCAGAGGATGTAGCGATACTTATGCAGCACGATTTTAACGATATAAATGTGTTGTTTCCGGCTAAGTTGGATTTGGAAGAAATCAAACAAATGGGAGCCATACAACCTTTTGACGAAAGTGCAACCGGTTTTTTAAATGCTTTGTCTCAAGAATTGAATACGGATTTACGAACACGCGCGTTTCCTGATGTGGCGACATTTGCTTTCTTTTGCAGAAAAGCGAATATATTACAGATGAAAGAGAAATACAATCTGAAGAATAAATTTCGATTAGGGCGCGGTATTGTTTTTCACGTAGCACCGTCAAATGTTCCGGTAAATTTTGCATGGTCATTACTTTGTGGTATTTTGTCCGGGAATGTGAATATTGTGCGTGTTCCTACCAGAGAGTTTCAACAAGTTTCGATCATTTGCGAAACTATTGCAAAAATTGCAAAAGAAGAAATTTACAAAGATATCGTACAACGGATTTATTTAGTCCGGTATGATCGACAAAATACAGCTGTTACGTCCTTGTTTTCCTCCGTTTGTGATGTGCGAATGATATGGGGAGGTGATGAAACAATATCTGTGATACGACAAAATCCGCTTCCTGCCCGTTCCTTTGACATTACTTTTGCAGACCGGTATTCTATGTGTATCATAAATGCGGATAGTTATTGTGATGAGGCACATCCGGAAATGGTTGCATCGGGATTTTACAATGATACTTATTTATTTGATCAAAATGCATGTACAGCGCCTCATTTGCTGATTTGGACAGGAAGTGTGGAAAATGTAAAAAAGTCGAAAGAGATTTTTTGGAGTTTACTATACCGGGAAGTAAAAGAAAAATACGGTGAAATACAGCCTGTTATTGCTGTTGATAAACTTACGGCACTTTACAGTCAGGCAATACACTTGGATAAAGTACACAAAATAACATCGGAAGACAATTTTTTATGGCGTATCCAGATAGATTCATTACCGAAAGATATTGACAAATTCCGTTGTTCATGCGGTTATTTTACGGAATATCAAACACAATCATTATTTGAACTGAATGGAATTGTTAACCGGAAATATCAAACATTGGCGTACTATGGTTATTCAAAAGAATATCTGCTTGATTTTATAAAAAAAACACATCTATCCGGAATTGACCGCATTGTTCCTATCGGGCATACAATGGATTTTTCGTTAACTTGGGACGGATATGATTTAATAGACACGTTGTCGCGTGAAATAATAATTAAATAATTCATAAAACTAAGAAGTCGGCTAATATGACATTGGGTATTATACAATGTTACAAAAGGACAACATACCGGTAGAATATGTTAGACATTAAAGCAGTAACATCATTCGGCGAACATTCCAAAATGGAAGCCAAAAAAGCTGAAGGCGGCTTGCCGGAAAGCATTTGGGCAAGTTATTCTGCATTTGCGAATACGGACGGAGGTGTGATTTTACTGGGCGTTTCCGAGGAAGGCAGTGTTCTGAAAATAAGCGGAGTTACGGATGCGGCGCGGAAAGTAAAGAATATATGGGGGATATATTGAACGACCGGAATAAAGTCTGCGTAAACATTCTTTTGGAACGGCACATTTACGTGCAGCAGGTTGAGGGGAAAGATGTAATTGTAATGGAAGTTCCCCGTGCCGAGCGGCGCGACAAACCGGTTTACATTAACAACGATTTAAACAAAGGCACTTTTCGTCGCAATGCTGAAGGCGATTATCACTGCTCTATGCCGGAAATCAAAGCCATGCTGCGCGATCAGTCAGATATTTCTCCCGACAGCCGCGTAATCGAAGAACTGACAATAGCCGATCTGGACAGGGAAAGTGTCAATGGTTACCGTAATCATTTTGCTGCATTGAAACCGGCTCACATCTGGAACCGGCTGGATATTGAAAGTTTTTTGCAGAAAATCGGTGCTTCGGGACGGTCGGAATCCGGACATCTGAAACCGACGCTCGCCGGATTGCTTATGTTTGGAACCGAGGACGTGATTACGGGTATTTTGCCCGATTATTTTTTGGATTACAGAGAAGTTTTCGATTCCCGTCGATGGACGGACAGGACAGTATCCAATCTGGGCGAATGGAGCGGCAATATTTTTGATTTTTTCTTCAGAGTGGTTAATAAACTGACTGCCGGCGTAAAAGTTCCGTTTCGTCTGCGTAACGGGACAGAACGGATTAGCGACACTCCCGTACACGAAGCTTTGCGCGAAGCGCTGGCAAATGCGGTGATTCATGCCGATTATTATGGGCGTCAGGGCATTGTTATTGAAAAACGACCGGATATGATTGTGATTTCCAACCCCGGCATTTTTCGCCCGAATAAGGAAGACGCATTTAACGGTGGCGTGAGCGATCCGCGAAATCCTGTTATTTTCAAAATGTTCGCCTTGCTTAACATAGGCGAACGGGCAGGAAGCGGCTTGTTCAACATCAAGACAATCTGGCAGGAAGAAGGCTGGAAACTTCCCGTATGGGAAGAAAAATTTAATCCCGAACGGATAAAACTGTCCATCCCTGTTGAAATGGATGATGTCACCGGAAAAGTTATTGAAGAGGTTGCAGAAAACATATTCGATACGGGAAAGGTCCCAGAAAAGGTCCTTGAAAAAGTCCCAGAAAAGGTCCTTGAAAAAGTGACGGAAAATCAACGATTAATATTGGATAGTATCAGCAAAAACCAACATGTTACTATACGTGAACTGTCTGTTATAATAAATATTTCGGAAAGAAAGATACGGGAAAATATGGTCAAACTTAAAGCAAAAGGTTTATTGGAACGTATTGGGCCCGACAAAGGTGGTTATTGGAAAATAAACAATGCGAAGGACATATAGCGTTTATCCGTTTGGATAAATACTGTATTCCTTAAAGATTTTGATATGAAAGATATAATTATACACAGATACACCAAAAATCTCACCGAAGAAAACGGAATATTCTTTAGTAAAAACAGGCGAGAAGTTTCTTATCCGAAGGAGGGAAATGAATTTTGTTTTCAACTTGAAGCCGACAGTTTTTGGTTTAAACACAGGAACAATTGTATCATATCCCTTGTAAAGACGATGGCGTCCGATA
>JAIRTU010000039.1 GCA_031254735.1 Bacteroidales bacterium
GCATTGTTCATTGCAAGGTCGGCAAGGGTTTTGCGGTTGAGTTCAATTCCCTTTTTGTGCAATTCGCCCATAAAGACAGAATACGACATTCCGTATTGTCTTGTCCCTGCGTTGATACGTGTTATCCACAAACTTCTGAAGTTGCGTTTTTTCTGCTTTCTATCTCTATAAGCATATTGTTGACCTTTTTCCCAAGTGTTTTTGGCAACAGTCCAAACATTTTTACGCCTTCCGAAGTATCCTTTGGTTAATTTAAGGATTTTTTTTCTACGTGCTTTTGAAGCAACATGATTTACTGATCTTGGCATATTATTATCCTTTCTTTTTTTACGTCAGCGCCGAATTATTTCGGTCTTTTATTGTGCTGACAGCAAATTAATAACTTTATTTAACTAACAATTAAGCATTTGTTTTACAGCTTTCACATTTGTATCATCAACTATCGTGCTGTATGTAAGATTACGTTTGCGCTTTGTCGATTTTTTGGTCAAGATGTGACTTTTGTAAGCATGCTTTCTTTTAATTTTACCTGTGCCTGTAAAAGAAAATCTTTTTTTGGCACTTGCTTTCGTTTTTACTTTTGGCATTCTTGCTAAATTTTAATGGTTAATATATGGATTTAAAATCAATTCTTTATTTTTTGGTAGGAGACAATATCATAATCAGTCTTTTCCCTTCCAAACGGGGCGGTTGTTCGGGTTTTCCGTATTCTTCGCACGCTTTGGCAAAATTTTGCAACATTGCCTCGCCCTGATCTTTATACATGATAGAACGTCCTTTGAAAAACACATCTACTTTCACCTTGTTGCCCTCTTGCAGAAAACTTATCGCATGTTTTACCTTGAAATTAAAATCATGCTCATCGGTGTTGGGACCTAAACGAATTTCTTTCACGGAAATCTTTGCTGACTTTGCTTTGATTTCTTTCTGTTTCTTTTTCAGTTCGTAAAGATATTTTTGATACTCCATCACCTTGCATACCGGCGGGTTGGCTTGCGGTGATATTTCCACCAAATCCAAATCCATGCTGCGTGCTATTTCAAGGGCTTCTCTCAACGACAAGATGCGTGGTTCCATATTTTCACCCACCAATCGTACTACCGGTGCGATGATATTCTCATTGATTTTGTGAAGCTCTTCTTTTTTCACATAACCACCTCTGCGACCACGTCCCTGTCCCGAACGATTATAATTTGTTGCTATACCTAAATCTCCTATGTTAAATGAATACTCAATATTTAAAACAGTTTGCAAAAGTAGCAAAAAAAATCATATCAAACTGTTTATGAGCGAAAAAAATCTTGCAAACAAAAAAAGAAGTACTTTTGCAGCAACAGAAAAAACAATGATGATTTATATTTTTGATAAATGTATATTCCAATGAATGAATAACTTATGTTGCGAGATAAAATATTTTCCATTCAAGATGATGATGATTTTCTTTCGGTTGCCCTGTCGATTTTTCGGTATCAATACGAACATTGCCCCATTTATCGGCGGTATACCGACATGCTTCACTGCGATGTTGCGGCGATAAAAGAGGTAAAAGATATTCCTTTTCTTCCCATTGAATTTTTCAAAACCCAAAAAATTATTGCAAACGGACGTTCGGCTCAATTGCAATTTACGAGCAGCGGAACTACTTCCGAACAGACTTCCACACATTATGTGGCAGATAAAATGCTGTATGAAGAAAGTTTTTTGCGTGGTTTTGAATATTTTGCGGGAAAACCTTCTCAATTTGTGATTTTGGCATTGCTGCCCTCGTATTTGGAACGAAAAAATTCTTCGCTGGTCTATATGATCAATCATTTAATTGATCAAAGCAAACACCCCGACAGCGGTTTTTATCTGTATAATTATGATTCTTTTGCGGAAAAATTGAACGAGTTGGAGGCAAAAAACCAAAAAACGCTGGTCTTTGGAGTGGGTTTTGCCCTGTTGGACGTGGTGGAACATTATCAATTCAAACACAATGATTTATGGGTGTTTGAAACAGGCGGAATGAAAGGTCGCCGCAGAGAAATTTCGCGGGAAGAATTGCATAAAAAACTCTCCGACGGCTTTGGCGTTGATATTATTTATTCCGAATACGGCATGACGGAACTGCTTTCGCAGGCATACAGCATCAATGGCGAGTCGTTTCGTTGTCCGCCGTGGCTGAAAATTGTTTTGCGAGACACACAAGATCCTCTAACTCTGATCGATTCTCCGGACAAACGAGGCGGAATAAATGTTATCGATTTGGCAAATTTGTATTCCTGTTCCTTTATTGCAACGCAAGATTTGGGCAAATATCGCCAAGACGGAAGTTTTGAAGTGTTGGGACGGTTTGATTACGCCGATATACGCGGGTGCAATATGTTGACGGAATAACAACTTTGTGCTTTTTTGGATAGAAATTTGCAGGAAAACGGACAGAAATTATTCGGGATAACATTTTTCTCTTTGATGATTGTCTCTTAAAATCAACGGCTTACGCAAAGATATTGCAAAATTTTACATGCTGTTTTTTTGCGAATTTTTTTGTATCTTTGTCGAATAATTAAATTAAGTTTCACGAATAAAAAAAAGAGCATGAAAAAATTATTTGTTTTAGTCTTTGTAATGACTACAATTTCAACAATGGCACAGGTTCAATACAAGCCTGAAAAAGGCAATTTCTCTACCGAACTTCAGTTTCGTCCGTTTAGTTTTCTTATCAACGATTTCGGTGAAGAAATCGGTACGTCTCCTTTCAGCATAGACGGACTTCGTCTCCGTTATTTTTTCAATGAAAAAATCGCACTTCGAGCGAACCTCAACTGGGACTATCAAATGGAAAAAAACGTTGATAATAATGTGGACGAGATGGATTACAATTATTACCCTTACGGACATATCACGGGCTCGACTTCTTTAAGGCAAAGTATGTATACCATTGGTATTGCTCCCGGCTTTGAATATCATTTCGGAAAATCCGAACGATTGTCGGTATACGCAGGTGTGGATTTGATTTTTGGGATTACAAAATACAAATATAAAGAAAAGGAAGACCTCACGTTAATCATTCCCAACAACAATACAAGTGTTCGTACCGAATTTGAGATGTCTTCCAATAATGCGTGGGCAACTTTCTATCCTAACCGTATGAATACGGTTGGAATAGATCAGCGGTCGCATTACACATTTGGGGCAACTATTTTCATGGGGGCTGATTTTTATGTATATAAAGGATTATATTTGGGGGCGGAATTGGGTATATCCTATAATTATTTTGCTTTCATGAAGGCGAAAGTTAACGGAAAACGTATTGTTACCACAGATGCTCCTTATGGGACGTCGTCGGACATATTTTTTGTTGATCGGAAGTTAACCGACAAAGAGGCTTTCAGTGCCGTTAATTTTATGTGTCAGCCGGCTCTTCGATTGGGTTGGAAATTTTAATTCGACCGGCAGGAAAATTTTTAAAGAGCATCCGTTTTTTCAGGGTGCTTTTTTTGTTTCCTCTCTTTGCAGAAAAAAGACTAACTTTGTAAAAAATAATAACGATCGTATGAAAAATATCCCTTTGGCAGAACAAATGCGTCCGAAGACCTTGGATCAGTATTTTGGACAGGAACACCTGGTAGGAGAAGATTCTATTTTGCGGGAAGCATTAGAAAAAGGACAAATACCGTCCATGATATTGTGGGGACCTCCGGGCGTAGGAAAAACCACGCTTGCTTATTTGATAGCCAATAATTTGCGGTGGAATTTTTACAAACTCAGTGCCATCAATTCGGGCGTGAAAGATATTCGCGACGTGATAGAAAGCGCCCGCAACAACGAAGAACCCTCCGTGTTGTTTATCGATGAAATTCATCGTTTCAGCAAATCGCAACAGGATTCTTTGCTCGGTGCGGTGGAAGAGGGCATTGTAACCCTCATCGGTGCAACCACCGAAAATCCTTCGTTTGAAGTGATTTCGCCCCTGCTTTCGCGTTGTCAGGTATATGTGTTAAAGACATTGAATCGTTCGCAGCTGGAAGCCATTTTAGAGAGTGCAAAATCGATTATGGAAAATCAACTGCAACAAAAAATCCTGATCAAAGAACCCGAAGCGTTGATAGGAATATCGGGAGGCGACGCTCGCAAACTGCTCAATGCGTTTGAGTTAGCCGTTACTTCTCTGGCTCGGAAAGGAAAAGACGTTATCATCACCAACAAAGATGTGGAGAGTGTCATTCAGCAAAATTTGGTTATGTACGACAAAAAAGGGGAAAATCATTACGATATTATTTCCGCTTTCATCAAGTCTATTCGAGGGAGCGATCCCAATGCGGCGGTGTATTGGTTAGCCCGCATGATAGCAGGCGGAGAAGACCCTTTGTTTATCGCTCGCCGCATGCTTATTTTGGCGTCGGAAGACATTGGAAATGCCAATCCCAATGCGGTGTTGTTGGCAAATACCTGTTTTCAGAGTGTAAATGTGATTGGCATGCCCGAAGGGCGGATTATCTTGTCGCAGACGGCAATTTATCTGGCATGTTCTCCCAAAAGCAATGCCTCGTATGTCGCTATCGACAATGCGCTGGCAACGGTGGAACGAACCAAAAATTTACCTGTCCCGCTGCATTTGCGGAATGCCCCCACCAAATTGATGAAAGAACTTTCTTACGGAAAAAATTACAAATACGCACACAGCTACGATCAAAATTTTGTCAGTCAGGAGTTTTTCCCCGATGCACTCACAGGAACAATCTTTTACAGTCCGGGCAGCAACAGCCGCGAAAATGAGTTGCGAGCAAGACTGAAACACCTCTGGAAAGATAAATACAATTATTGATTGCAGGATATTTCAACTTTTAAGAAAATGCTTTCTTGTTGAGGTAAACAGGTAAAGGTGTTGGTATATTTTTTGTATCTTTGTAAAAATAAAAGAAAAAAGTACAATCATGGCACGGATAATATTAGAATACGATGCGGAAAATACAATCGCGAAAAAAATTATAGACTTTGTATGTAATGTAGGCGTTTTTAAAGTAAAAACAGAAAAAAATGAATGTCCCTATAATAAGGAATTTGTTGCCAAAATAAAAAGAGGAGAAAAAAGCAAAGGGAAAGTAATTGAGATAGAAGATTTATGGAAATAGAATATCGGGATACAGCTCTTGAAGATTTAGAATATTGGAAGAAAAGTGGCAATAAACAAGTCCAAAAGAAAATAGAAGTGTTGCTTCAAGATATTTTAAAACATCCCGATAGCGGATTAGGACAACCGGAAAAATTAAAACATGAATTAGCAGGATATTCATCTCGCAGAATTGACAAGAAAAATAGACTTGTTTATAGATGTACTGATGAAAAAATCATTGTTCTTTCATTAAGGGGACATTATTTCAACTAATTTCTATTTTGAGAAAAATTACAAAATCGGCTCTTTCGACCGATGATTTTATTGGCAGATTTCTTATACCTTTGTAAAAAATAAAAGAAAAAAGTACAATCATGGCTCGGATAATATTAGAATACGATGCGGAAAGTACAATCGCGAAAAAAATTATAGATTTTATATGTGATACAGGCATTTTTAAAATACAAATGGAAGAAGACGAATGCCCATACAATAAGGAATTTACAAAGAAAATAGACGCCAACCGTAAAAGCAAAGGTGTGAAAATCGAACCGGAAGATTTGTGGAAGTAATAAACCCTGAGCAGGATTATATATGCA
>JAIRTU010000041.1 GCA_031254735.1 Bacteroidales bacterium
TAAAACATCGAGAAACCAAACCCTGGTCGCTCAGCATGGAGATTTTATACAATCACCGGGGCGTGCGGGAACGGAATTTCAACTACGATCCCAACAACAATATCCCCGCCACAAGAGCCAAATTCGATTATCGGTTAAACCTTCATTATGTGTCCGTCCCGGTTTTGCTGCATTACACCGATAAAGAAATTCTTAGTCTTGGCATAGGCGTCGGCTACAACCGTTTGTTTCATGTTTCCGAAAAAGAATGGGACGTCGAGCAGACGTATGATACGGTAAAAAGGCTCAGTCCCAACGATTTTTCGGTTATGGCAGATGTTCGTATCCGCATTTGGCAGCAGTTGAAATTTGGTGTTCGGTTTGAATATTCCATGTTTTCGTTGCGAACACGCTTTTTTCACAGCAACAGTTATCACACGGCAGGCTACCGAAAACAATACAACAACACATTGACTTTCTTCCTTGTTTTTATGCTCAACGAAAAAAGATCCGACACCAAAAAGAAGAAAGAAGATATTAACAAACGATATTATTATTCGGAGGTTTTGCACTAAAAACGGCATCTATCAGCATGAAAATCCTTATTATTCGATTCAGCAGCATAGGCGATATTGTCTTGACAACTCCGATTGTGCGTTGTATCGCCAAGCAAATTCCCGATGCGGAAATTCATTTTATTTGTAAACCGGGTTATAAAAATATTTTGGAAAAAAATCCGTATATCCGGCAATTGCATGTTTTCGATACGGATAATCGGCTTCCGGCAGAAACATTGAAAGCGGAAAAGTTTGATTATATTATTGATCTGCAAAACAATTTTCGTTCTAAACGATTGGCACAAAAATTAGGTGTTCCTTATGCTGCTTTTCCCAAATTGAATATCAAAAAATGGTTGTTGGTCAATCTGAACATTCATTTATTGCCCGAAAAACATGTGGTTGATCGTTATTTTGAGGCGACTGAAATTCTTCCCGCTGTGGTTGAAAACGATTTTTTGGGATTGGATTTTTTCATGGACGACCTCGATCGCAAAAAAATAGCGAGCCTGCACCTTGCCTCGCCGTTTGTGGCTGTCGCAATGGGAAGTCAACATGCGACAAAGCAACTTCCGCTGCCGAAATTGATCAACATTTGTAATCAACTGAAACATTCCATCGTTTTATTGGGCGGAAAAGAAGACAAAGAAAGCGGCGATATGTTGTGTGCTGCCGTTGATAAAGACGTGAAAAACCTTTGCGGAGAACTTTCGTTGCGAGAGTCGGCAGCCTGCATCGAACAGGCAAAAGTTTTGCTTACGGGAGACACCGGATTGATGCACATCGGAAGTGCGTTACACCAAAACATTGTCAGCGTGTGGGGAAACACCGTTCCCGAGTTTGGCATGTATCCTTATATGCCGCAAAACAAAGAAAAATATGTTATCATCGAAAATAAACAGCTGTCCTGCCGACCCTGTTCCAAATTGGGACACAAAAAATGCCCCAAAAAGCATTTCAAATGTATGAACGATATAGACGACCGGCAAATAATAACATTGCTCAATGAATAATCCCAAAGATATTTTTATAGAAGACTACCATTACAATCTGCCCGAAGAGAAAATCGCCCTGTTTCCCTGCGAAAACAGAGAAGAATCGAAATTGTTGATCTACCGAAAGCAAACCATGGAAGAAGACCGTTTCAAAAATATTGTTCATTATCTTCCGAGCGACAGCGTGTTGGTGTTTAACGATACGCGCGTGGTTCAGGCTCGTATTTTGTTTAAAAAGCCCGGCGGCTCAACGGTAGAGCTGTTTTGTCTGACGCCGCTGTCTCCCGCCGCTGTTCATGCGTTGGCATTTGAAGTGAAAGAAAGTTGCGAATGGGAATGCTTTGTGGGCAACAACAAACGCTTCAACATGCCTTTGGAATTGACTTTCGATTATCGGGGAGAGGCAGTTGTTCTTCGGGCAGAGAAATTGGGAGAACACAACGAAACGTCTTTCCGTATTCGTTTCAGTTGGCAAACGCCGAATCTCACCTTTGCCGAAGTGTTGGAACATGTCGGCAAAATGCCGCTTCCGCCTTACATCAAACGAGATACCACCGCCGCCGATACGGAACGTTACCAAACGGTTTTTGCCAAAGAAAAAGGTTCTGTTGCCGCCCCAACCGCAGGATTGCATTTCACAAAAGATATTATTCATCAAATAAAAGAGAAAAATATCCCTGTCGAATACATCACGCTGCATGTGGGTGCAGGGACATTCAAACCTGTTTCGTCCGAGAAAATCGGCGAACACAACATGCACAGCGAACAGCTGTTTTTCTCGAAAAAGACAATACAACACCTCTTGGAACACCACGAACAAAGAAAGATAATTGCCGTCGGAACAACAACCGCCCGCTCGCTGGAAAGTCTGTACCAAATAGGAGTTAACCTGCATACCGGCAGCAACAACCCTTTACATGTTACACAATGGGGAGCTTACAGGAATTTATCCGAAAAAACAATCCGTGTGGAAGATGCTTTGCAAGCCGTCTTGAATTATCTGCACGAACATCGAATGGAACATTTGCACGCCGTTACTTCGCTGATGATAACGCCTTTGTATCAACCCAAAATGGTAAAAGGAATTATTACCAACTTCCACCAACCCCAAAGCACTTTGCTGCTGCTGATTTCGGCATTTGTCGGAAATAATTGGAAAGACATTTATCGCTACGCATTGGCTCACGATTTCCGTTTTTTGAGCTACGGCGATGCGTGTTTGTTTTTGTGAACGGAAAATAACACCGTCAAAACAAAAAAGTAATACCTTTGCAAAAAGAAAAACGATGATAGTATTTGATTTTATATATTTTTGCATTTATTCAGTTGTACCGGATAAAGCCATACTCGGGAAAAGAGATGGGGCATGTACTTTGTTTGGCATTTTTACTGCTACACTTTTATTATTTTTATTTGGTTTTTGCGAAAGAATATTTCAATTTGAAATAAATGGGAAATTACTTACTATAGTATTGTTTGGAGGATTATTTATATTGACAAGAATGTTTTTTCTCAGACCTGCAAAATTCATAAGCATGCATCGTCGATTTAGAAAAATCCCCAAATGGCTTTTAAAAACAATTGGAATCATCTACTTATTGTTATGTTTTTTTGTTCCTATGGGTTTGGATCTTTTTTTTGGCAAATATCTTGGCATGTAATATAAATAATAAAATCCCCTGCAACTGCCGCCGCAAAAACAAAAAAAGAGGAATGAGAAATGCAACTGCCGCCGCAAAAACAATAAGCGGAAAGCAAAAAAGTAATACCTTTGCAAAATGAAAAACGGGGCGAGATGTTGGAGTATGGATAAAGGATTTTTTCCTTTGGGTTCGGGTCAGTTGATTATTTTTTGATGAAGATGAAAGAAAGAAATCGGGATATGATGCAGTTATTATTTTTGGGAGTAAAAATATATAACAAATAAATAGGATGAAAAAACAAGGAAAATCAAACCGATCATTGAAGAATAAGATTATAATAACCATAATACTATTGATATTAATTGGTTTAATGATTTTCGCAGGTATTAAAACTTACAAATCGCCAATTCAAAGAAAACTTATGGGAAGTTGGAATGTAGAAATTGAAAATTCTTATTGGGTAAGAGATAGTATTTATGAACTTATTTGGACGTCAATATCTATTGAAAAAAATAAATGTCGTTTTCCTGCTATTTGTGATACTAATGCCACACTTGAAGAACGATGGACAAAAGCCACAGGCACGTGGAAAGTTATCAATACAAATCCGGATTCAGTATTTTTCAACGTACCTCAAAATCCTTTACACGGCAAATATGCCATTCGCTTTTTTATAGATGAAAAAGGTTATAGTGGTATGAATAATATCTATAAAATAGAATTGAAAAATGATTCCACTTATTTAATATGCAACAAAGGAGGTGTTTTCTACAATAGAGATGTGCGAGATTGGATTGACAACAGATAAATTTATACAACATGATTTTTGATTATTTCTTTTTAAAGTTTTATAACCGTATTATAAAGTCTGATATTGGAGCGCCAAGATTTTATGCAAGTGTGCTTTTGGGAGGGCTAATTAATTTAAACTTGATGCTGATAAGTGGCATTTTATCTAAGTTAGATATACTGCCGTTTATGTATAATAAAGCAAAAGTAATTATATTTTTCTCTATTACAACCGCTATTGTCTTTTTTATATATAATAAAAACCGAATGGAATCCATAAAATTAAAATTTTCCGAAGATAGTTTTAAAGTAAAAAAGAAGAAATGGAATATAATATTCATATTGTATATTGTGGTTACTTTTCTTACTCTTTTTGCTATATCGTGGTATAAACCGGGATATCTGCCGTAATGGTTACAATGCAACTACCGCCGCAAAAGCAAAAAAACAGGGTTGAATAGTTGGCATGCTGCCGGGAAAACAGGAGAATGAGGAATGAAGTCTCGACAGGGACGAAAGTTTGGCGGAAAAGAATAGAAAAAGAAAAAACGGCATGCCGTCGGTATGCAACAAAACGCCGTTATCTGCAATAAACCCGCATGCCGATCTTACAAAGATACTAAATTTTGCTGACATTCGCAAGTTTTTTTACGATTTTTTTTGATTTTTTTCGCCGGCGAATGCAAAGGCGGCACAGTCAAAAAAAAAATGTTACCTGCGAGCCGCACAGCGGCGCGGGAATCTAAAAAAAATCAGCCAATGAAAAAAAATAATGAAAAAATGATCGGTTATTCAAAAAAAAGTTGTACCTTTGCAAAATAGACAATGTACAGCATGAAGAAAATAGTTTCTATATCGTTTTTATTGTTTGCCAATATCATTTTATTGGCGTCTGCTGTTGTGCCGCATCATCACCATAGTTACGATCCTTCTGTGATTTATTTTGCTCATCAGGATCATTGTGTTGCAGTCGGTCATTGTTGCGAAGAAGCAAATCTCCCCACAGACCAACAGGGAGACACTCATAACCAAACGGATACTGATGATTGTTTGCTTCAACAATCCTATATAAATGCGGGCAACAACAAGCAATTGTCTCCGTCGCCTGACCTTGGTTTTGATGTGTTGCCGTGCGTATTGTCTTTGCTTTTCGGTAATATCGTTCCGAATACAGACCATTTACAAGGCTTGCCTTTTCGACAAAAGCCGTATTTACATTCTTATCATACCGAATTTATTTCTCAATCTCTCGGATTGAGAGCGCCTCCTGTTTGCTGATTTTTTTTCGGGTTTTTTATCAAACCATTTGCCGTACATGAAAGATATGTGCGTGCTTGTGTTTGATTATCATTAAAATTTAATCAATAAATTTATTAACATTTAAAAAAAATCAGCAAAATGAAACTAATAAAAACAGGAATAATAGCAGGAGTTATATCGGGTCTGGCAGCCTGTGGCGGAAGAAACTCAAACAACGAAGATCACAGCCGCGAAAATTGTAACGATCACAACCACAACACGCACACCCATTCGGGTCAAAAGCCGGAACAGGAGAGTTTTAAGGTGGAGTTCGACAGTACAACAACTCAAACCGGGTTGGGCAACCACGACCATCATCACAGCCATGACCATAATCATGGAGAAATTAATCATAAACATTAAAATCGTAAAAAAAATGAAAGTACATAATATAATAATAGCACTGCTTGCAGCAGTTGCTCTGACGAGTTGTACCCAATCCGGTAATGCACCGGAAGACGGACATGATCATGATGAACATTTGCAACTGACGGCATATAACAACAACTTTGAAGTATTTGCCGAAGTTGAACCCTTTGTTGCGGGACAATCAAGCGATATTACCGCTCATTTTTCTCTGCTGAAAAATTTTAAACCGATGACGGCAGGAAGCGTAACCGCAAGTTTGATTATTGAGACAGACGGCATTCGCCAAAGGCTTGAACAGCCGACACGTCCCGGAGTGTATGTTTTTAGTCTGCAACCTGCCGCCGCAGGAAACGGCAAATTGATATTCGATATTGAAACCGAAGAAGGCACATCGCAAATTGTTGTTCCCAATATCAGCGTGTATGCCGATGCACACGAGGCACAGCATGCGGCAATAGCGGCAGCGGTAAACAACAGCAATGCCGCCGTTTTCAGCAAAGAACAAAGTTGGAAAGTCGATTTTGCCACCGAAGAAGTCCGGCGGAAAGATTTTGGACAGATTATTCGGATAACGGCACAAATACAACCCTCACAAGGCGACGAACGTGTTATCACTGCCAAAATGGGCGGAATGGTGTTGTTTTCCAACGGCGATGTGGTAGAGGGAAAAGCTGTCGGTGCGGGACAAACCCTGTTTTCGATAGACGGCAGCGGCATGGCAGCCGACAATATCTCTGTGCGTTTTACCGAAGCCGAAAGCGAATACAACCGCGCGAAGACAGAGTATGAACGTAAACGCGAATTGGCAAAAGAAAACATCGTTTCGCAAAGCGATTTGCTGAAAGCCAAAACCGACTTCACCAATGCCGAAGCCAATTATTTGAACCTGAAAGGCAATTTTTCGGCGGGCAAACAAATTGTCAGCTCTCCCATAAGCGGATATATCACACGTGTATTGGTTCGCAACGGAGAATATGCACAGGCGGGACAACCTGTTTTGGTGGTGTCGCAAAACCGCGACCTGTTTATCAAAGCCGAATTGCCGCCCAAATATTTCGACAGGTTGGGCAATATAACATCGGCAAACTTCCGTCTGCTGAACAGCAATCGCACCTACACCCTCGAAGAGTTGAACGGACGCTTGCTTTCTTACGGAAAATCTGCCGACATAAACATGCCGCTTATTTCCGTTGTATTTCAAGTGCAGAACAAAGCCGATTTTTTGGCGGGAAGTTTTGTTGAAACATTTATCAAAACCCAAACATCGGCACAGACACTTACCGTTTCCAACGAATCGATAGTGGAAGAAATGGGGAATTATTTTGTATACGTACAGCTTACGCCCGAACTGTTTGAGAAACGTGCCGTAAAAAAAGGCGTTACCGACGGACTTCGTACCGAGATAGCGGAAGGCATTTCGGCAGGCGAACGAGTGGTAAGCAAAGGAGCTGTATTGGTTAAACTTGCACAGGCAGCCGGAACGGTAGATGCTCATTCGGGACATGCTCACTAAAATTTTGCAACCATGCTAAACAGGATAATTAAATTTTCTCTCAACAATAAATTGTTTATATTGCTGGGAGCGGTGTTGTTGACGGTTGGAGGATTGTATACTACGCAAAAAATGGACGTAGACGTATTCCCCGACCTCACAGCCCCGACAGTTGTAGTGATGACAGATGCTCGCGGAATGTCAGCCGAAGAAGTGGAACGGCTGGTAACTTTTCATATCGAAACGGCGGTAAACGGAGCTACCGATGTACGCCGTGTACGTTCGGCTTCCTCGCAGGGATACTCTTTTGTATGGGTTGAATTTGATTGGGGAACAGATATTTTTAAAGCTCGACAGATAGTAAGCGAAAAAATGGTAACGCTTTCGGGAGCATTGCCCGACAATATTGTGCCGGTGCTTGCACCGCAATCGAGCGTGATGGGCGAAATACTGTTTATCGGATTGCAGGCAGACAGCACTTCGTTGATGGACTTGCGTACCCTCGCCGAATGGGTGGTGAGACCTGCAATACTCGCCACAGGCGGCGTTTCGCAAGTAACCATTATCGGTGGCGATTACAAGCAGTATCAAATTCTTGCCGACCCGCAAAAGATGAATGTTTATGGCGTCTCGATCAACGAATTGGCACAGATCGGACGTACTTTCAGCATGAATTCGTCGGGAGGGGCGTTGCGTGATTTCGGAAATGAATATATGTTGCGGGGAATAGCTCGCAGCAACGATTTGGAAGAATTGGGAAACACATTTATCAAAACCGTAAACGAAAAACCTGTTGTGGTGTCGGACGTGGCAGAAATTGTGATCGGCAGTGCCGTAAAAATGGGTTATGCTTCGCAAGACGCTCAACCTGCCGTTATCATATCCATATCGAAACAGCCGAATATCAACACGCTGAATGTTACGGAAAACATCGAACGCAGTTTGGCGGAAATACAAAAATCGTTACCCGCCGATGTACGCATGGACACCAAAATTTTCCGTCAAGCCGATTTTATTGAAGCCTCGGTGAGCAATGTGGGACGAGCTTTGATGGAGGGTGCTATATTTGTTGTTGTTATATTGTTTTTGTTTTTGGCAAGTTTTCGTACTACGGTAATTTCTATTGTTGCCATTCCGCTTTCGCTCTTGGGGACGGTGATTGTTCTTTATTTGCTCGGAATGAATATCAACACCATGACTCTCGGTGGTATGTGTATTGCCATTGGCTCGCTGGTAGACGACGCCATTATTGATGTGGAAAACGTGTATAAACGCCTGCGGCAAAATCATCGCAAAGCAAAAAAAGAACGAGAATCGGCATTTGTGGTGGTGTTTGAAGCCTCACGAGAAATTCGGGCTTCTGTGTTGAATGCTACCTTTATTATTATTGTGGCATTTATTCCGTTGTTTTTCCTGTCGGGAATGGAAGGACGAATGCTCAAACCGCTTGGCGTAGCTTTTATTGTGTCTTTGTTTATGTCGTTGATTGTTGCCATGACCGTAACGCCTTTGATGTGCAAGTTGATGTTGTCGGGCGATAAATATTTGGGCAAAAACGAAAAAGACAGCCGGCTCACCCGAAAACTTGCGATGCTTTACGGCTCGTCTCTTGCTTGGGTGTTGCGAAATAAAAAGAAAGTGTTGTACCCAACTATTGCCGTCTTTGTGATTTCGATTGTATTGTTTTTTACTATGGGACAAAGTTTTCTGCCCGAATTTAACGAAGGGTCGTTAACCATTTCGGCAGTAACAAAGCCCGGCGTTTCGTTGGAAGAAAACAATCGTTTGGGCAACCTGATAGAAACCGAACTGTTGAGCATTCCCGAAGTAACAGGCACGGCACGACGTACAGGGCGTGGCGAGTTGGACGAACATTCGCAAGCCATCAACAGTGCGGAGATAGACGTTAACTTCCGGTTGAAAGACCGCTCTCGCGAAGTGTTTTTGGCAGATGTTCGCGAAGTGCTTGCCAAAGTTCCGGGCGTGGCAACTACGGTGGGGCAACCTCTCGGACACCGTATCGACCATATACTTTCGGGAACGCGGGCAAATATCGCCATTAAACTCTTTGGCACAGATTTGAGCAATCTGTTTATGATCGGAAACCAAATTCAGAACGCTATTCAAGATATTGAGGGTTTGGTAGACGTTGCCGTAGAGCAGCAGACCGAAACGCCGCAGCTGCAAATACGTGCCAATCGCGGAATGTTGGCAAAATACGGTATCACCATAGAAGACTTCAACCGGTTTGTAGAGCTTGCTTTTGCGGGTGAAAAATTGGCGGACATCTACGAAGGGCAGCGCAGCTTCGATTTGATATTGCGGTTAAACAAAAATTACACCGAAAACATCGAAAGCATTCGTTCTGCACTTATCGACATGGGCAACGGTCGCAAAATACCTTTGGAAGAAGTTGCCGATGTGGTTTCGGTGGGGGGTCCCAATTCGATCTCACGCGAGAACGTACAACGCAAAATTGTTATTTCCGCCAATGTCTCGGGTAGAGATTTGAGCAGTGTGGTAGATGATATTCGGAAAAACATCAACCAAAACATCAGTCTTCCCGAAGGGTATCGCATAGAATACGGCGGACAGTTCGAGAGTGCGGCAAGTGCTTCACGGACTTTGTTTATCGCTTCGTTTTTGGCTCTTTGCGTCATCTATCTGTTGCTGTATGGCGAATTTAAAGATTTCACCCTTTCGGCTATCGTATTGGTCAATCTGCCTTTGGCGCTTATTGGCGGGGTGTGGGCGATATTCTTTACGTCGGATATTATCAGCATTCCTTCCATTATAGGGTTTATTACTCTTTTCGGCATTGCCACTCGCAACGGTATTTTGCTTATTTCAAAATATCAACACAGTCGGCAAACGGGCGAATCTTTGCGGGAGACCGTTATGCAGGGTTCGTTAGACCGATTAAATCCTATTTTGATGACCGCTTTAACGGCAGCCTTAGCCTTGATACCGCTCGTATTTCAAGGGCATAAACCCGGAAACGAGATACAAAGTCCTATGGCAGTTGTGGTATTGGGCGGCTTGCTCACATCTACCCTGTTGAATATTTACATTGTACCTGTTGTGTATGAATTAATTCAAAAAAAGAAAATAAGCCATGAGAAAGTTAATGATTAATATAATAATGTTTGTATCCGCTACCTTCACGGCGACGGCACAAAGCGGATACGATGCTCTTTTGCAGCAGATAGAAACCAACAGTACCACGCTTTCGGTGCTGCGTCAACAAATGGAAGTGCAACAGCTCGGCAACCGTACAGGGGTGTATCTTGCCAATCCTGAGGTGGAATTTAACTATCTGTGGGGCAGTCCGAGTGCGGTGGGAAACCGTATAGATTTCACCGTTGTGCAGTCGTTCGATTTCCCGACGGCTTATGTTCACCGCAACAAAATGGCTGCTTTGCAGAATAAAAACGTTGAATTGGAGTACAAAGCCGAGCGTATAAAGCTGTTGCTTTCGGCGAAGCAGATTTGCATAGAGTTGATTTATAACAATGCTCTTGCAAAAGAATACGCTGTACGCCTGCAAAACGCCGAACGCATTGCCGCCACCTACAAGTCGCGAATGAGCAAAGGCGACGCCAATGTTATCGAGAACAACAAGGCACAACTCAACCTCAGCACCGTCCAAAACGAGATGACACGCATCGAAGCCGAGCGTATGGCTTTGCTTGCCCAACTCAAAAGTCTGAACGGCGGCTTGGAGATTGTCTTTCCCGACAACGAATACCCTGTTGACATGCTGCCGTCCGACTTTGAAGAATGGTACGCCATTGCCGAAGCGAAAAGCCCGATGTTGCAGTATGTGAGCGGACAAATAGAAATCGGACAGCGACAGCTCAAATTGAGCAGAGCCTTGAACCTGCCTAAATTCTCGGCGGGCTACACCGGCGAACATCTCGTAAGTGAACAGTTTCGCGGCATAACGGTGGGCATGTCTGTTCCTTTGTGGGAAAACAAAAACACGCTCAAACAGGCGAAAACGCAATTGCGGGCTAACGAGCTGGCGTTGACAGACAGCCGATTGCAGTTCTACAATCATTTACGGATGTTGTATGCAAAAGCCGTTGCCTTGCAGCAAAACGCCATGCAGATCAAACGGTCGCTTAGCGAGTACAACAATGTGTCTTTGCTGCAAAGGGCTTTGGACGCAGGCGAAATATCGCTTTTGAACTATCTTTTGGAGGTAGAATATTATTACGATGCAATCAATAAGGCGTTGGAAGCCGAACGCAATTACCAACTGACCGTAGCAGA
>JAIRTU010000016.1 GCA_031254735.1 Bacteroidales bacterium
GGCGATGCTGTATTCCAACGAAGTTTATGATATTACCGACGAGGTGATAAAAGAATTGAACGCCGCGTATAAAAAATCGACAAAGTAGATACATTCAAAATTGTCAATTAGTGGTTGGTTGCATTGCCGAAACGAAAAAGCATAACCACACTAATCATATAAATCTCAAAAATCACAGTTCTGACGGCGTAAAAGTCCCCTTTTAGGGGATTTAGGGGCGTTTGGCAGTGAATAACTAATAGTGAATAATAATGCTATGATGAAACGAAAAAGCATAATCACACCAATCATATAAATCACCGTTCAGACAATTGCGGCATTAACAATTGACCATTAAGAAAGAACGGAGCGTTGCCTCTTTTAAAATTGAAAATAAATAAATGCCTGCAACTCCGAAGTGGCAAATTGGTAAATGATAAACACCGCCACAACAAGTATCAACAGTATCAGCGGCAATGGCAAAGCGGCAAAACTGTATCGGTACAGGCGTTTCAGACGTTCGGGCAGCCAATGGATAATCATTCCGCAGGCAAAGAGGATAAACACATTCTTTTGCTGCATGATGACGTCACCCAAAATAGACCAATCCCAATAGCCGCCAATTTTAGCCACCATGTTTTGTGCGGTGCTCCACGCCTCTTCGTTGGCGGAAGCGGGGTCTAAGTTAGAGCCTGAACGAAAAAACAGACGTGTGAACGTGATAAAGACAAATGTCAAAAAGATAGACCATGAGCTTTTAACCCACCGAACAGGCTTGTTTTTCCGGCAGGAAACATATATCATCTCTACCAATGTTCCGAAAAAAATAACGCCTGTCCACACCACGCCAATAACAAACACAGGTTTGGGCATAAAATAATGCAGGCTGATAAACAGTCCGAACAACACCGCCGTCAAAGCGGTTTTTTGGTAGATAGACAGCCGTTTCCAGAGGCGGTAAATCAGTATTCCGATACCGTTAAGCCCGCCCCAAATCATGAAATTCCAACTTGCCCCGTGCCACAGTCCGCCCAAAAGCATGGTGTTCATCGCGTTGATGTTGGTGGCGATAGCTTTTCGTACATCGGGAAAGGCAATAAACACAAATATCAACACCAACGCCAACACAGCCACCGCCGCCGTAACCCACAACGTATTTGCAAGGAAAACCACTATCAACGCAATGACAACAATGATGAAATACGTCCCGAAAGTCGCCTTTCGATTGCCGCCCAAAGGGATATAGAGGTAGTCGGTCAGCCACCGCGACAGCGAGATATGCCAGCGTTTCCAAAAATTGGCGGGGTTGCTCGCCTTGTAGGGCGAGTTGAAGTTTTGCGGAAGACGAAAACCCATCAACAGGGCTATCCCTATCGCAATATCGGTGTAGCCCGAAAAATCGGCGTACACCTGCAACGAGTAAGCAAACAAACTCATCAGGTTTTCAAATCCGGTATACATCAAAGGATTGGCAAACACCCTGTCGATGAAGTTCACCGCAAGGTAATCGCTCAATATCAACTTCTTTGCCAAGCCGTTCAGTATCCAAAATATGGCAAACCCAAACTGTTTTCTCGACAGGAAATATTTTTGGTACAGCTGCGGCACAAATTCGTTCGCCCGAACAATGGGACCCGCCACCAAGCCCGGAAAAAAACTTACGTAAAACCCAAAGTCCAAGATATTGTTGACCGGCTTCACCTTTTCTCGATAGACGTCTATCGAATAACTCATGGTTTGAAATGTGTAAAACGATATTCCGACAGGCAACAGAATTTTATCTACCGAAAAACCGCTTCCTGTAAGGTTGTTTGCCCATAACGCCAGATAATTGAGTACCTCGTAATTTGTGTGAAACAAATTGTTGTGAACATCGGTGAAAAAATAAGCATATTTGAAATACGACAGCACAAACAAATTGAGGACAAGGCTCACCGCAAGAAACGCCTTTTTGGAGGGCTTTGTCTTTGCTCGATAAATACATTGCCCGAGTATATAATCGGAAAACGTAGAAAACAGCAAGATGAAAACAAACAGTCCGCTTGTTTTAAAATAAAAAAACAGGCTTACCGCAAACAAAAACGTATTACGTAGCAAGCGGCGGTTGTATACAAAACTCAACCCGGCCATCACAAAGGCAAAAAATGCCCAAAAGTAAAACTGTGTAAACAACAACGGTCGCTGTGCGTCGAACGAGAATATCTCTCGTAAAAAGGCGGCGATATTAGTCCAATCCATGTATGATATGTTTGCTTTGCAAATGTTTAATATATTCTCTGATAATGGCGTTGTAGAGCAGGTCTCCCAAGATCACATAGCCCTGCGAGGTGAAATGGACACGGTCTCTTTGAGCCAGCGACCGGCTTTCCCATTTTCGGATAGAGGTCAATCCGCCCATGCAGGTAAACAAATCCCACACCCCCGTTTTGTAATATTGCGCCAGCGAATAAAACGCCTGTTTCGCCAACAGTCCGTTGGTGTTGCTGATGTAGCGTCTTCCTGCTTTTCGGTAGCTGTCGTTGTTGGTGATAAAAAGGATCATGCAATCGGGGGCGACCGTTCGTATTCTGCGTATGAGTTCTTTATAATTATTGATAAAAAGATTAGCGTCGAAATCCGATCCGCTCGCGTCGTTGATCCCGATAGAGAAAATACATAAGTCGGGCTTAACAAAGGCAAGGTCTTTTTCCAGATAGGTACATCGCAGGTAGGACGGCACGCTTGCACCGTTCACGCCAATGTCAACATAGCTGACGCCGGGCATACCGTTGTCCAACCAAAACCCCCGCAGGTAGAAGGTCTCCCACAGTGTGTCTTTTTTTGAGAAAAACAATTTAAAAGAATCGACATAGTTATCCAATTCAAAGCAATATGCCAAGGCGACAGGGTCGTATTTTCCGTCAACGATCAAGCTGTCGTGCACCTGCAACCGCACCCTCACATATCCCGAATCGCAATGCCCCAAGACGTATATTTTGTTGAAGTCGTAAGCTGCCAAATCGCTGCTGTTTCTCATCTTGATGCTCACGGTGGCGTTGCTGTCGGCGGTGGCGATACACATTCCCGACAAGCCCAACGGATATTTGGGGTCTCGGTGTACGTTACGGGCAAAATCCCAACTGCCGCTGTATGTAGTTCGATAGTTGTGGGGATTGTTGCTTTTGGGAACAACCGAGAAAGGGAAAATCAAGCCTCTGTTGCCTGTTATCCCCGAAAAAGAAGACAACAGGTTGGAGCGTATTCTGTCGGAGAATGTCCCCGCCTGAATATGAGAGCCGCCCAGATGCAAAATGTTGACGTTGCCCTGTCCCTCGAAGATAAGCCGGTCTAATTTCTCAAAGAACTCACGATACGCATTTGTATCTCCCGCAGGGAAAATAATATTCTCTGCCTGCTTGTTGATAAAGTCCAAAGGCGGTATCTCTCGAAAGATGGATTGTGCCTGCATGGTGTGAGAGGTTGCGATTAGCAGCAGGCAAAACACTGTTTTTTGTATAATACTTCTGTTTCTTTTCACCCGCTTCATGCTACTGCTCCATAAACTGTTTTATCAACTCGGGCTTTATGGTTCTCCGTCTTTCGTAAAACTGATAATGCACCATAAAAGCGTCCGAGAGGGTGTTTGCTATTTGATTGGCGCCGGCTTCGGTGAAATGGATATAATCAGCTCCTGCCCATTGTGGAGAATGTTTCACCCACAATTCCATAGAGTTTTCGCCGCCCATCACTTGGAACATATCCCAATAAGCGGCATTGTTTTGCAGGACGGTTTGTTTCAGTGTTTCGTTTATCAGCGGGAGGTCGGGGTAGGTCTGCATTTTTCCGTTGAGGCGTTTTGCCATGTCGGAAGGACCAATAAAGAGTATCCTTGCATGCGGGTTTATTTTTTGCAGATATTGTATTTGCTTCGCGATAGACGCCGCATAGTTGTCGATAGCTTTTTGTCCTTTGAGATAGGGGACAGAGTTTCCGCCGAACTGCATAATAATCATCTTGACGTTCATTTGTTTGTAGCACTGTTCCAACACTTGGGCGTCTATTCGGGTGAACAGCGTGCCGGAACTTCCCCGCAGAGGCACATTGTCGACGGTTACGCCCGATGTGCCTTCCATAGAGACGCCGTATATTTCGGCAATGCCGTTGAGGTTTAGCACCGCACGCGAAACAGGCGGGTCAAAGTCCCAGACGAGGGTACTCACGCCCTGTTTGGCTTCCCCGACAGAGCGGGTTTTCGATTGGCATGTTGCCGAGAAATTGGCGGCATTGTTGCCCACGATCAACGTCAGGCGGCTGAACTTCTTTGTTCCTTCCTGAGCCTGTCGGTATCCCGAAGCCCCCACGCTGATGTTTGCCTGTCCGCGAAGTTGTCCAACGTTGATCATCAGTCCGTATCTTCTGTGCGAGGCTCGCGGCTGTGTGGAATCGCCGTAGGGGACATACCGTGCCAACGACCCTGTGTACGACTGCCGTATCGAGACGCTTGGTATCGTTTGAATGGCAGGCACTATGCCTGCACCCTCGCCGCCAAACTCTTCCTGCAACCGCTGACGGAAAACACTTGAAATCCTGTCCATTTCTATCTGCGAATCACCGTAATGCAGCAGGTGGACAGCCTGTGCGGAGGCGGGTGCATTCCGAAGCACCGAAAAGAAGTTGTCCAGCCACGTGTAGTCATCGTTTGGAAAATAGAACCGAGCCGTGTTGGTGGTAACAAAATGCTTAAAGAACGACAAACTGTCGGCAACGGTATTCATCTCTGCAATGTGAGCTTGTTGTTTAAGCAACTCCAAATTTTCCTCTATGTCGATTACAGGCTTGTTTTCTACCGCCAAAACAGCGGCAGGCGAAGGAAAATACAAACTGAACGCCCCTATCTTGACGTCTTCTTCGGGAAACATCATTCCCAAAAGACCCAAACACAAAAAGGCGGACAGTATAAAAATCAATATCTTATATGGTTTCATGATTTGTAAAACTTACTATAAAAAAGATTGGCAAAGATACGACTTTTTGACGAATAATTTTGCACCTTTGTTGTCGAATGATTTTTTATACCGGTTATCTGTAAGAAAAAAAATAGTCTTCCTCACAAAAAGCGAAAGAAAAAAACAGGCGGTGAATAACAAGCAGAGACTGATACAGACACTGAAAGAAAGCAGAGAAACACTAACCCCAACAGTGTTTCATTGCCCCCAAAATGCAAATTTGTTACGCTGAAATTTCAGAGAAAATCTGTAACGG
>JAIRTU010000065.1 GCA_031254735.1 Bacteroidales bacterium
AGGGCAATGGAAGCCCTGGCGTTGGCAGGCTCTTTCGATACGATAGGCGATACGCACAGGGCGCAGTTTTTTGTGGAATCGGACAATACGATTTTTTTGGAAAAACTTATGCGGTATGCGTCTAATTATCAGGCAGAAAAAGACTCCATACAAATTTCTCTCTTTGACGATATTGAAGAAGAATCGCAAGATTTCGGCTTAAATTTTCCTCAATGCGAACCATGGACTTCTTTGCAGAAACTAAACAAAGAACGCGAGGTTACGGGATTTTATATTTCGGGACACCCTTTGGACGATTATCGTTTGGAAATCAACAGTTTTTCTAAATATACTTTCGCCGATTTGGAAGAACCGGGCATGCTGAAAAGAATGTGTAATTATTCGTTCAACCTTATCGGAATGATTATGGATGCCTCTACCGGAATAGGGAAAAACGGACAGGCTTACGGCAAAATTGTGATGGAAGATTATCATGGAAAGAGAGATTTTTCTCTTTGGGGAGAAACTTTTATGAAGTTCGGACATTTGTGCAAACCCTATATTTTGGTGATGCTCACCGTAAAATCGGAATTGAGATACGGCAGAGACGGCAAATCGGACGACGACTACCAACTGAAAATCACGGATATGCAACTCCTTGAAAACGTGATGGAAGAACGAACCCGACGAATAATGGTCAGCCTCTCCAATCATTTGTTGGACGAAGAATTGATTTGTTCTCTGGAAAAATTGATCGATAAACATCGCTCCAAAAAAGGCGTACTTCTTTGTTTCCGGGTGTTGGATTTGGAACAGTCGATAAGCATTCATCTTGCTCATAAAGAAAAAGTGGAAGCCGTTCCTTTTTGTCAAGAATTGCGGAAGTTGGTAAATGATGAAGCTATCTTGTTGGAAGATAAATAGATGATTGTTATGCACATACAAAAATTTTCGTTATTTGTCGAAAGATACGTATAAAAATACTATCTTTGTGAAAGTTGTGATTATTAATTGTTCCGACAAAAAAAATATGCAGAAAAAGAAAATCATGTTTATTGTAAATCCTCGTGCAGGGATAGGCTACTACAAGAAAGTCGTCCGTTTGGTAAAGAAACAGTTGGATTTGAATGTGTATGAATATCAACTTCAACAGACTCATTATCGCGGACACGGACAGGTGCTTGCCTCTCAAGCGGCAAACAACGGAATAGATATTGTGGTGGCTGTGGGCGGAGACGGAACAATTAACGAAATAGCAGGAGCTTTGGTGGGAAAGAATGTGGTTTTGGGTCTTATCCCCACCGGTTCGGGCAATGGGCTGGCGCATCATCTGCAAATCCCCACCGGTATCTCCAAAGCCATAAAAGTAATCAACAGGGGCAATATCTCCGAAATAGATACGATCGACATTAACGGAAAAAAATGTATCAGCATTGCGGGTTTGGGCTTCGACGGACTTGTTGCCGAATTGTTTGATCGCTCTTCCCGACGCGGTTTTTTCCCCTATCTGTATCATGTGATGAGCAGTTTCCGCTCGTACAAGCCGCAAACCTATTATGTGGAAGAAAAAGGGAAAGAGAAACAGGAACATACGGTAATGCTGGTGGGCATTGCCAATTCTTCTCAATGGGGGTTCAACCTGAAAATGTCGCCGAAAGCCTCTATGGACGATGGACGTGCGGATATTTGCCTGATGAAAAAACCCGATTTCTTTACCCTGCCTTTCAGCACAACGGCACTGCTGACCGGAAATGTTCACAAAGATAAGTGGAATATGCACATCTGTTGCGTGTCGGAATGCACCATTTACACCAAAGACAATATCCCTCAACCCTTTCATATCGACGGCGACCCTGTTGAACGACAAACAAAACTCGATATTAAAGTCTGTCCTAAATCGTTGCGTATTATTACTCCCGAATATATATCTAATAAACATAAAAAATAATGAACCTGAACCTTAGTAAGCCTATTGTATTTTTCGATCTCGAAACTACCGGATTGAACATCGGAACAGATAAAATAGTGGAAATATCCATGTTGAAAGTGATGCCCGACTACACGAAAGTTATACGGACAGAACGGATCAACCCGCAAATGCACATACCGGAAGCAGTCTCCGAGCTGCATGGTATTTACGATAAAGATGTTGCCGATAAACCTGTTTTTGCAGAATTGGCGACCTCTCTTCTCGACTTTTTGAAAGGATGCGATTTGGCAGGATATAATCTTCTGAAATTTGATGTGCCTCTGCTTGTGGAAGAATTTTTACGCATAGACGTGTCTATCGATTTGAGAGGAGTACGTATTGTTGACGTGCAAAATATCTTCCACAAAATGGAGCCTCGCACGCTGAAAGCAGCCTATAAATTTTACTGCGGAAAAGAACTGATCAACGCCCATTCTGCCGAAGCCGATACCATTGCTACCTTTGAAGTGTTGGAAGCCCAATTGAGCAAATACGAACATACCGTTGTTTTGGACGAAAACGATCGGGAATATACTCCGGTGCAAAACAGTGTGAACCTTCTTTCGGCTTTTTCTACCGGCGACCGCAATGTGGATTTTGCAGGACATATTGT
>JAIRTU010000096.1 GCA_031254735.1 Bacteroidales bacterium
GTCGGTGAGGAAGACTTTCATAGAGCCGTTTGCTACCTCTTTTCCTTTGCAGACAACACTTCCTGCGATCAAAACCACATTCAGCATCTCCACTTTTACCGTAACCGTTGTCTCCAACAGGTCTCCCACTTGCGGAAAGTCGATGATTTCCAAATTGTCAATACTTCCAATCACTCCAATTTTCACAGGCTGATCGCCGCTGAGAAAGCCCAAACGAGCAGCACAGGTTTGAGCGATATTTTCAATAATTCCCGGCTCTGTCAAATATCCTTTCTCCACAAAGATATTGTCGGCGGTTATGTTGAAAATCGATTTTGCATGATGTTCATCGCAGGAAGTCAAACTGTCCACCATCAAAACAGGGGGTCGTTGGGGGAGATATGCTGTAATTGGTTTAAACATGATATAAAAATAGTGTGTAAAGATTTAGAAAATTGTTTCGTTTGTGCTGCAAAGATACTATTTTTGGGATAACCGAGATATATTTGTCAAAATTGGATTTGATGCCTCATATTTTATTATTTTTGTACGACAGAAAAAAATCATGTTGAAAGCATATCACACAGCGGGAAAAATAGAAGCAGGTTGCGACGAAGCAGGCAGAGGTTGTTTGGCGGGACCTGTCTTTGCGGCGGCGGTAATCTTGCCGAAAGATTATTCCAATCCAAACATCAACGACAGCAAAACGTTGAGCGAAAAACAGCGGAAAAATGTACGCAAAGAGATAGAAAACGTCGCCTTGGCGTGGGCAGTCGCAAAAATTGACCATGACGAAATTGATGTTATCAATATTTTGAACGCTTCTTTCAAGGCAATGAACACGGCTGTAAATCAGTTGAAAATAACGCCCGAATGCCTGCTCATTGACGGCAATCGTTTTATCAACAACACACAAATTCCGCATATCTGCATCGTGAAAGGAGACGGAAAATATCTCTCTATTGCGGCGGCGTCTATTTTGGCAAAGACCTGTCGCGATGAATATATGGAACTGTTAGCCGAAGAATATCCGCATTATCTTTGGCAGAAAAACAAAGGCTATCCCACTCCCGAACACCGCGAGGCTATTGCCAAACACGGAATATCTGCCTATCATCGCAAATCGTTCAGACTTCTGCCCACACAACTCTCGCTTGATTTATAAACAAAAAAGATGAAAAAAACGGTTCGTATTATTGGGGTGTTTGTCTTTCTTTCCATTGTGGGGACGCTTTCTTTTGTTCTTTACCGCTCGTATCATTATTTGGAATCGGATCAATATTTTGCGGAAAATGTTATCCCCGCCGATGCTTTGTTTATCCTCAAAAGCAAGCAGACACAACAAATGCTCGAAAATCGTTCGGGTTCTTTGCTTTTTTCGCCCAAAAATTGGGACAAAGTACATTTGTTGGCAGAAAAAATCAATCAATCGGACTTCAAAAGCCTTTTAAATCACTCCTCGCTTTGTCTTTCGGTGCATGCCGGAAACGAAGAAGAGCTGTTGTTTGTGTTGGAAACATCGAAAGCGGAGAATAAATCCCTGTCGTTGTTCGGAAAATATCTTCGCGGAAAATATGCGGCAAAAACATTTGACTATAAAAATCACACCATCGACGTTTTGGACATAAAAGGCAATCTTTTTTATTCATGGACACAGCAAGGCGTGTTTTTAATGGCTTCAAGCGAAGGTTTGATGCGTTCGGCTGTCAATCAATTTCACGAAAACAAAACCGTATCGTCGGTCGTTGATTTTTCTTTTCATGCAAAAAACAAAAACACCAATTTATCGCTTTATATTCAGTATCCATATTTTTTGCCGTATTTACGGAAAAAAATCCGGCAGGCAGACGGCGACGTTGGAGTAATCGCTCTTTTAGAACCAAATCTTTGGTCGGTTTTTGATGTGGAAATGAAAAATGAATGTATTTTATTGTCCGGTTACACAACGATAAATCCTCAATCGCAATATGCGACACTGTATTTTCATGCAAACAATAACACGGATTTTCAAAAAATGCTGCCACTCACAGCCAATCGTATTTTCTCGTTTTCGGCAGAGAACGCCGAGCAGATGAGCCGTTTACAAGCCGTTTTTCGCTCGGAAGAAGATTTTTTTTCGCTGATGTATCCCACGCAGGTGATCACTTTTGAGGCAACAAACGATACGGCAAACTATACCTATCTGATGTTGCATTCCGACAATGTGGAAGAGGCTTCTTTTCATCTGTACCAATCGTTGGAAAGCTCTTTCGACAGCAATCAATACCTGTTGGACGTTTCTTATATCGGTTCTTTTATGGTGGGTCATATCCGTCTTTCCAATTTTGTTCTTGCGAAATTTGGCATAAACCGTCAATTGACAAATCCGGCATACTACACGCTGCACAAAGATTATATTGTTTTTTCCGACAACAAAGACGCCATTTGTTACTACATCAACAGCATGCGGCAGCACGACGTCTACACCAAATCGTCTGCCTATAAAGCATTAAAGGCATTTTCTTCCAACAAATCCAATCTTTTTTACCGCATCGACTTTGATATTTTTCCCCACAATCAAAAAGCAATGCCCGTAAACGGACTTTTGTTTCAAACCTATCCCCAATCCGATTCGGTCTGTCTGACCAATATTGTGATCCGATAAAAGGTTACTTTCGCCTCTTTGCCTGAGCTGGGATTTTTGGGATTATGCGTTGCCGTTTCGGGAAGTGCGTCTTTGTGTCGTCCCTCTGGTAAAAAATCACGAATTGCGAGAAAACGCCCTAAATCTTCTGAAATAGTCTCTTTCAGTTGTAACTATTTAATTTATAGGTTTTCTTGCGGAGAAACAGGGATTCGAACCCTGGGTTCGCTTGCGCGAACAACGGTTTTCGAGACCGCCCCGATCGACCACTCCGGCATCTCTCCAAAATA